>NZ_JAUBRO010000014.1:49510-146073 GCF_036701945.1 Microcoleus sp. MON1_C1
TAAAGCTGCTTCATAAAATGCGATCGCCCTTTCGATATTCTCACCCCGTTCTCCCTTGATTCTGTCACTGTAAGCTTTTGCCAAATTATTTTGACTCATCGCCCAATCTTGGGGAAAAGCATCGCGGGTGCGAACTTGTAAAGTTGCTTCAAAAAATGCGATCGCCTTTTCGATATTCTCACCCCGTTCTCCTTTGATTCTGTTACGGTAAGCTTCTCCCAAATTATTTTGAGTCATCGCCCAATATTGGGGAAAAGCATCGCGGGTGAGAACTTGTAAAGCTGCTTCATAAAATGCGATCGCCCTTTCGATATTCTCACCCCGTTCTCCCTTGATTCTGTCACTGTAAGCTTCTCCCAAATTATTTTGAGTCATCGCCCAATCTTGGGGAAAAGCATCGCGGGTGTAAACTTGTAAAGCTGCTTCATAAAATGCGATCGCCTTTTCGATATTCTCACCCCGTTCTCCTTTGATTCTGTCACTGTAAGCATTTGCCAAATTATTTTGAGTCATCGCCCAATATTGGGGAAAAGCATCGCGGGTGTAAACTTGTAAAGCAGCTTCATAAAAGGCGATCGCCCTTTCGATATTCTCACCCCGTTCTCCCTTGATTCTGTATAAGTAAGCATTTCCCAGACTAATTTGATTGATTGCCCAATCTTCTGAGTAAGCTTCGGGAGTAAAAATAGTTAATCTTATATCCAGACAAGCAATCGCAATCTCTATGTTGCTTGCCCGACTGCCTTGCTGAAGACTTGAAAAACTTAGATTTAAATTGTATAAAATACAAGCATGATTGTATGCTTGGTCTGCATCCAAGTTTTCCCGAATTTGAGTTGCCCACTCTCGCAGATATCGGGCAAAATCATCCTCTAATAATTCGAGATTGGCTTGCAGGATGGCGGTTTGTTCGTCTATGTCCCAGGTGAGGAGAGATTCAATCAGGGTGAGATAGGCTTGGCGGCGTGTTTGGTTCATTTTTGACTATCCATGTTTGTATGATTTTACATTTTTTGCGGGGAAATCAAGAGTGTTTTTAACCGCAGATGTTGGCGGATGGACGCGGATAAACGCAGATGTAAGGGCCAAAATATGCGGTAGCAGCCTGCGGAGATTCAGGCAGACGGAAGCGATCGAACTGACGATTAGGCCCCGATCCCCCCTAGCCCCCCTTAAAGAAGGGGGGGACAAGATTCCGATCAAAGTCCCCCTTCTTAAGGGGGATTTAGGGGGATCGAGACTCGGCGATAAACGAGAGATACAAAGAGTTTTTATTTCCTACAGAAAACCCAGATTACCCCAACCCTTCAACTAACAGATTGCGAGCACTTTCCAACGCTTCCTGCAATTTACTTGCATCGCGTCCCCCAGCTTGGGCTAAATTAGGCCGACCGCCACCTTTTCCGCCGCAAATTTGAGCAATTCCTCCGATAAACTTGCCAGCTTGCAATCCTTTCTTATTGACTTCTGGACTAAAAGCAGCCACCAAACTTACCTTGTCCGGTTCAGGAATGGATGCCAAAACAACCGCAGCATTTCCTAACTTTTGCTGCAATCTTTCCGCCGCAGTTTTCAGCGCTTCTGTATCCACATCTCCCAATTGAGCTACAATGATTTTGAATTCGCCGAGATCCTCAGCCGCACTCAGCAACTGGTCGGATTTCGCGATCGCCAATTCCGACTTCACAGCAGCCAAATGTTTCTGAGTATCCTTCAACTCATTCTGCAAATTAGTAATCCGGTTCGGCAATTCTTCAGGCTTCGCCTTAAATCGATCGCCCAAATCGCGCACCACCTTATCCCGCACGTTCAAATAGTCCAAAACAGCTTGACCGGAAACCGCTTCAATCCTGCGAGTTCCCGCCGCTACCCCCGCTTCGGAAACAATCTTAAACAGCCCGATTTCTGCCGTATTGCTGACGTGAGTCCCGCCGCACAATTCCATCGAAACGCCGGGAAAATCGATCACCCGCACCACGTCGCCGTACTTCTCGCCAAACATCGCAGTCGCGCCTTTTTCTCTCGCTTGGGCGATCGGCATTTCTGCAACGACCGCAGCGTGCGCTTCAGCAATCCAACTATTAACTAAATCCTCAATTTTCTGCAACTCTTCTGCTGTGACAGCCCGCGGAGAATTGAAATCAAACCGCAATCTCTCAGACGATACCAGCGAACCAGCTTGCGAAATCGAATCGTCCACAATTTTCCGCAAAGCTGATTGTAATAAGTGAGTTGCTGTGTGGTTAGCCTGAATTCGGCGGCGGCTGCTATTGTCAATTTTCGCAGTAATACTATCGCCAACTCTCAGCGTTCCCCGTTCCACCAAGCCGAAATGCACGAAGAAATCCGATTCCTTCTTCACATCATCAACTCTTACCAACAAACCATCACCATTATCTCCGCTTTTCAAATAACCTTTATCCCCAATTTGTCCGCCGGATTCAGCATAAAACGGCGTTTGGTTCAAAACAACTTGTACCTCGGTACCGGCGGCTGCTTCTTCCACAGATTTGCCGTCAACCAAGATAACTTCCACCTCAGCTAAACTCGACAATTCAGCATAACCGACAAACTCAGTTCCTTGGATTGTTTCAGCCAACTTATCCAAAGAACCCTGCACAGTCAAATCGATTGTTTGGCGAGCATCTTTAGCGCGAGTTTGCTGTTCCTTCATCGCCCTTTCAAAGCCGTCCAAATCCACAGAAATTCCCTGTTCCTCAGCAATTTCTTGAGTCAGTTCTAAAGGGAAACCGTAGGTATCGTAAAGAGTGAAAGCATCTTGACCGCTGATTTGTTGGTTGGTTTGCTGTTTTGTACGATCGACAATTTCCTCCAGCAGCTTCTCTCCGCGTTCCAAAGTCTTGAGAAACTGCGCCTCTTCCCTTGCCAATTCCGCCTTAATTTGAGCTTCCCGCTGCCGCACGTTCGGATAAGCTGCTTCCGAAAGGGCGATCGCACTTTCAGCCACCCGCACCGTAAATTCGCCCTGAATTCCAATCAGTCGCCCGTGGCGCACCACCCGGCGAATCAACCGGCGCAAAATGTAACCCCGACCAACATTCGACGCGCGAATTTCGTCCGCAATCATGTGCACCACAGCCCGAATATGGTCGCCAATTACTTTCAGCGAAACCTTGACTTTTTCATCGCTATTGTGGTAATCAATCCCGGCAATTTCCGCCGCCGATTGAATGATCGGAAAAATCAAATCTGTTTCGTAATTATTGGGGACTTTCTGGAGGATTTGCGCCATCCGTTCCAGTCCCATGCCAGTATCAATATTTTGATTTTGCAGCGGTGTTAAATTGCCCTCTGCATCTTTATTGTACTGCATGAAAACCAGGTTGTAGAACTCAATAAACCTGCTATCATCTTCGAGGTCAATATTGTCGCCTCTCTCTGGGTGGAAATCATAGTAAATCTCCGAACACGGGCCGCAGGGGCCAGTCGGGCCGGATTGCCAGAAATTGTCCTCTTCTCCCATGCGCTGAATCCGATCGCCCGGAATGCCAATTTCATCGCGCCAAATCGCAAAAGCTTCGTCATCTTCTCGGAAAACACTAACAACCAAATTCGACGCTGGTAAACCGAAAACTTCCGTGGAAAGTTCCCACGCCCAGGCGATCGCCTGTTTCTTGAAATAATCCCCGAAACTGAAATTGCCCAACATTTCAAAAAACGTGTGGTGGCGGGCGGTGCGGCCGACGTTTTCGATGTCGTTGGTGCGGATGCACTTTTGAGAAGTCGTGGCGCGCGGTGATTCGGCGGCGCGCTGTCCGAGAAATATCGGCTTGAATTGTAGCATTCCGGCGATCGTCAGCAACACAGTCGGATCTTCGGGCACCAAAGAAGCACTCGGCAATATCTTATGTCCCCGCTGAGCATAAAAGTCGAGGAAGGTTTGGCGGATTTGGCTGCCACTGAGAAACTTAGGAGAAATAGACATGACAAAAACACTTAAGTATGTAAAGATGTAGCAACAATAGAATTTATAGGACTTACGCACGGGTGTCCAGAAACCGGGTTTTTTAACCAAAATACTTGCTTAAAATCCTCAATCTCGGTAGAAAAACCCGGTTTGTTGGTTAGGAGTGCGTGAGTGCTAACTTACATCTATTTGGAGATTCATATCATTATACTTAGTAATGTAAAGACCTATCAAGTTTTGCAAATTGTGCTTTACTCCTCCGAAAGGCCATGCTAACTTAATAATAGACACCGGGACAGAAAGAGAAAGGAGGTCGCTATATTTAGAAAGAAAGTTCGAGGATATAGACATGGTGTCTCCGGTCTAGATTCCCAGGCGCAGCAGAAATTAACCGAACACAACTTGCAATAGTGGCGAACTGCCCATCGAGCAGTCAGGCCAAACCGCAGTCGAGTCAGACTTAGTTGTGGTTGCGGATTAACAGTAAAGCTGCACAAGTTGTAAACCCTAGTAAGTAACAGTTCTCAATCGGAAACACATCTCGTTTGTTAAAAAAAACAAAGCTCTCATATTATTGGGTCTGATCGCTGTCGATCGGGCCCTACGCTTTTTTATAGGGCGATCGCAGGAGGAGAGGGTGCGAGGGGGAGAGAGGGGCTGAGTTCGGCTGTAGAAGTGCTTTCTGCTTAAAGGCAACATCCCTGGGAGTCGATCGGCGATCGGTGCAGCTTTGGAGTTATATCTTATATATAATTGGACCTGTGCGCCCGCGCCCGCCTGCTTTTTGCCGGGGATCAAGCGCTGTGGTATGAGGCACTGTCAAGATGCGATATGATTGAATATGTCAGTACAAGACATTAAAATCTACCCCGCTGTCCTCTATAGCAGCAAAATCTACGCTTCTCTGAGCTTGCTGCAAGCCAAGGATAGCAAACCGTCTTTTTGGTGACAAGACCAGGCTCAAAAATTTGAATCTCAGGATATTTAGAGTCAAAACTCTAAAAAATCCCATCCCCAACGCAGGGGTGAGAGTTCAAAAAATAAAAGCCCCCCCACTCAAAAAAGCTAGTGCCACCAACAACGGTAGTAAATCACTAGCACAGTTCTTAAACTCACAATCTCCGGAGATTCTAGGTACAAGCATGGCCGAAATAACTAAAGAAGAAATGCGCGAACGGCTGGGAAATATCGACCAGATTCGCGATATAATTTTTGGAGCGCAGCTTAGAGAATACGATAATCGCTTCGATAAAATAGATTCCGACTTGTCCATGATGCAGCAAGATATGCAAGCTCGCATCGAACAAGTGAAGACAGTTCTGTCTGCAGAAATGAAGGTGGCAGTTGATTCGTTAGAGAAGAAAGTTAAATCGCTCACCTCAAACACCCAAGAAGAAAGCGCCGACCTCCGTCAGCAAGTCGATCGCGTTAACCGCAAATTCTCCAGCAGCATGGAAGCCCTCGACGAGGCTATAGACAATCAAACCAGTTCGCTTCGCGACGAACTCTCCAAAACCAGAGATCGACTATCTGAAGAAACCCGCACTTTGAAAACACAGGTTTTTGAAGAACTCGATCGTCGCTTTTCTATGCTCAGAGATGTTAAAGTTTCTAGAGACGACATGGCAGAAATTCTGTTTGAACTCGGCATGAGGCTCAAAGGAACAGAATTTGTCCCCGAACTTAAAGGCGCTGCTGATAATAAGTTAAATACCGAATTTCTGTTGCCGGAGCGCCACCATAACGGATAATAAGAACGCATGGCTTTACCGAAAGAAAATCCGGCTGACGAAAATGAGTTAGAGGGTTTTGTTTCTCAACCTGACGAGTCTGCTGCCGATGTAGCAACCCAGCTAGAACCCTTGCTGAATCTGTTAGTCGATCTCAAAATTATTGCTGGTTCCAACCAGCAAAATGCAGAGCCCGAAGCTGACAGCAGCCAGGAAAAAAATCAAGCTGGGGCCCTCGGCGGGTTGATGGATTTGTTAGGTATTTCTGAGCAAGCGCCAGAGGAAGTTGCAGCGAGTGTGCCCGAAACTGGCGACGATCGCCAACCGGAGTCTGGCGATTCCCCGCCTGTTGCAGACGAGTTAAAAAGTTTGCTGTTGACTACTCACAAACTCAACACTTCAGAACTGGAAAAAGGCTATTCCTCAGCTAAAACTATAGATGTTTCCGCGATCGTCCAGCCGGATTTGGAGGAGGAATCAAAGCCTGTCGAAGAATTGTCTAACTTGACAATGAATGATTCTCTACAGGAAGTACAGGCTCAAAAATCCCACGGCTTCGATCGGCAACAAGATATTTCCGCTCCCGAAACCGAGTCAAAATCCTCGGAAATTCCCGATAACCCCATAGTTTCCACAGTCTCAGACTCACCAGAAACTGCATATTTAGATCCGGTGGTTGGTTCGCTTCAATCGAGGCCAAACTTGGTAGAACAGCCCACACCGATATCGCAGCCAGCAGAAATATTAGGCAAAATTAAACAGGATTTAAATGAAGCCGACAGCGCCATGGAAAGGCTGCAAAATCTAATGTTCGGCTCGCAAATCTCGGATATCGAGCAAGTGAAAAGTCTGCTGGCAGAAAACGATTTGCCGGGGGTGCGCCACCTGATGGCAACAATCGACGATAAATTAGGAAAGCTGGAGCACCAAATCTACGAGCCCCAAGAGTTGATTGAGTTGATGTTGCCTTGGATCGGAGAAATTCTCAGCCGCAAAATTACAGATTCCAGAGAAGAAGTTGTCAACGCGATCGTCCCAATTATTGACGAAGTGATTAGGGCAAAAACTCAGGAAAACAAGTCGGCAATGAGTGCGGCAATAGCTGAGCTGCTTCCCGAGGCACTTGCTCAACAAATAGTGAATTCGCCAGCGGATATTGCTAAGGCGATCGCCCCAGAAATCGGTCTGGCAATTAAAGAGCAAATTCGCCTCGACCAAGAGTCGATCGCCCAGGCGATCGCCCCCGAAATGGGCAAAGCTATTACAGCCCAAATAAAACTCGAACGCAACTCTATGGTGGATGCGCTCTATCCAGTAATTGGCAGTACAATTTCCCGATACATGGCAGAAGCTATCAAGACAATCAATGAAAAAGTGTCCAATGCCATCAGCGTCGAAGGATTCCAAAGAAAAATTCGCTCCAAAGTACAAGGAGTCTCCGAAGCTGAATTAATCCTCCAAGAATCAGTACCCTTCACCGTCCAAGCAGCATTCTTAATTCACAAAGCATCAGGGTTAATAATTTCCGAAGTTCAAAACTCAGAAAGCTACCACTTAGAATCAGAAATGGTAGCAGGAATGCTCACAGCTATTCGCAGCTTTGTTAACGACTGTATCGTTCGACCGGGAGAAGTTTCCGAACTAAATCAAATTGAATACGGCGACTCCAAGATTATGTTAGAAGTAGCGGGATATTGCTACATGGCAGTCGTGATTAAAGGAGAACCGTCAGACCCTTTCATCAATAAAATACGAGAAACCGTTAGTAATCTCATTCTTAATTACGGTAAAGTAATTCACGAGTTTAACGGCGATCCGGATACTATACCGGACTCGCTGCACCCGTGTATAAAAACTTTATTCGACCCGCTGCCCACGGAAAAATCAACCAAACCCCCGATCGCCCTAGCGGGTATTGGTTTAGCCGCCCTAAGCTTAATCTTAGTACCTTGGGGAATTTATCAGTACCGCAGCAGTGTTGAGCGCCGCCTCGAAACAAATGCCATCGCAGCTTTAGCATCCACTCCCGAATTAGCAGTTTACCGCTTAGATGTTGCAGTGGATGGCCAAACTTTAAAGCTAACCGGAAAGTTGCCAAATCAAGAATTGCGGGCACAAGCCGAAAAAATAGCCGCATCAACTGCACCGAAATTGCAATTAGATAATAGAATTATAGCTGTAGATGTCCCCCCAGATCCAGTTTTGACGGCGGCTGAGGTGCAGCGGATTACCGCCGTTTTGAACCAGAGAGAGGGCGTTTCTATTTCTACGCGGTATGGCGATCGTAAACTTACAGTAGAGGGTCGAGTTAGAGACAGTGCAGACGCACAGAAAATAGCTCAGTCCCTGAAGCAAATTCCCGGTGTTCAGTCGGTCATAAGTACCGTTAAATTAGAGCCGCTGAAAATTACAACCCGCATCTACTTCGAGCAAGGAACGACAAAATTAGACTCAACAGATGAAGAAATCATCGCCCGTGTCAAAAATTTCATGGATCAATATCCTCAAAAACATATTAAGATAATTGGGCACAGCGATCGAAGCGGAGAACTTGCTACAAATCAACAGTTGTCGCTCAGGCGTGCCGCAGCAGTGCGAGATGCTTTAGTGCGGCAAGGTGCTAACCCGAAGCGCCTCCAAACGGTTGGCATCCCCAATCCTCCTGCCGACGTGGAACCCAATCAACCGCGAATTTTAAGCAGGTGCGTGCTATTTGAACCAATAACTAAGACCATAAACAGTAAATAATTATGTCAGTTACTATATCTAAAAAAATGTGCATGATTGGCGATTTTGGCGTGGGCAAAACCAGCCTGATCCGCCGTTTTGTCGATCAGAAATTCAGCGACGAGTACCTGTCCACAGTGGGAGTGAAAATTTCTCGCAAAAACATCATCTTAGGAAACACAAAACAGCGGGAAAACGTGACTGTACAGTTGCTAATTTGGGACTTAGAAGGGCATACAAAATTCAAAGGAATAGCACCGACTTACTTGCAGGGAGCTAGCGGCGTTTTAATCGTTGCCGATGTCACCCGCTCCGAAACAGTTGAGCGAATCTCCGAACACATTCAGCTTTTTTCTTCAGTCAATCCTAAAGGTTCAATTATCGTCGCTTTGAACAAAGTAGACTTGATTGACGAGGAAAAATTGCCGCTGCTAGTGGAAATATCCCATTCGATATGTCAAGACAAAGTAATAGCAGTTTACACGACATCTGCTAAAACAGGCAAAGACGTTGACGAAATTTTCTATAAACTAGCTTACACAATGATAGAACCAGTATGAACCCCATTTTAAAAAAGTTATTGGGCCCGCAACAAATAGAGTATTTTGTAGTAAATCACCATTTCATAATTCAGGAAACCTCCGCCCAAGTGCAGCATTATGCCGATACTCCGGGCGACGCGATACCCGGTGCAGATGCTCGCATAAGTTTTCCCGAACTGATTGGCATTGAAAATATCCTCATGTCTATCATTATGGGACGGCTACCGGGTTTTGAAGTCAAAGGTATCGCTCGGTTTGCCGACCCAAACCGCCCTTTATACTTTGATATGTTGGCTATCAAACATGAAGACGAACAAGAAGATGTGCCAAATAAATTGCTAATTTTGATTGAAGATACCACCGAAAAGATGGTGATGAAGCAATCGTTGATTCAGAGCGCTAATGAAGCTAATCTTTTGGTTAGTGCCTTAGCCGCTTCTAAAGATTATATAGATAAAGTTATTCGTTCGATGGGCGATGCTTTGTTGGTGACAACAACATTAGGAACTATCAAAACAATCAATCAATCGGCTCAATGGTTATTTGGGTATAGCGAAGCAGAATTGATCGGCCGCCCCCTGTCTTTAATCTTACTCGAAGAAACTTTAATTTGCCAAGGTCGCCACCGCTATATTTTGTCTCAAAAAGAGCTGCGTAGAGAACTACAAATAGTCTGCACTACTAAAGCAGGAGAAGAAATTTGGGTAGAATTTTCCTGTTCGCCAATTCAGACAGAATTAGAGGGACTTTACGATTTCATTTATATAGGCAGGGACATCACAGAACGCAAACAACAAGAAATAGAAATTCGCGGCTCTTTGGCAAAAGAGCAAGAACTCAGACAGGTAAAATCTCGTTTTTTCTCAATGATTGCTCACGAATTCGGCAATCCTCTAAGTACAGTATTATTTGCTACTAAAATCCTCCAAGACTACGGCGACGAAATCACCCACGCGGAAAAACAAAAATACCTGCAACACGTTAAATCAGCATCTCAACAAATGGCTCAGCTATTAGATGACGTGCGGTTGCTCAGCAGCGCCGAAGCCGGAAAACTCGAATTCTATCCCGCACCCGTTGACTTAAAAAAATTTTGCAGCGACTTAGTAGAATCAATTAAAATTAGTTATGGAAAAAATCATACAATTAACTTTATTTGTCAAGAATTAGTCACGCCCGCGACCAAAAATGATAACGAGTCGCAGGAAACGCAAAACTTGCCCGCACTAGATGCAAAATTGCTGCGGCACATCTTGACAAATTTGCTGTCAAATGCTGTTAAATATTCGCCGATCGACAGCAATATTTATTTTGAATTAAATTGTCAGAATAATGAAGAAGCTACATTTAAAATTAAAGACGCAGGCATTGGCATTCCTCTAGAAGACCAAGAACAACTGTTTGAATCTTATTATCGAGCCAAAAATGTCGGAAAAATACCCGGTACAGGGCTGGGTTTATCCATAGTCAAGCAGTGTGTAGACTTGCACGGAGGTCAAATCGAATTTTCCAGCGAGACAGGGTTAGGCACTACCTTTATAGTCAAAATTCCATTTTACCAACACAGATAAATAGATTAATTTTAGATAGTGCGCTACAGAGGGCGCATTCACTACTAAAAATTCAACATGGAAACCCTGTTAAAAAAGCTGTTAGTCCCCCCCCACTTGGAGTACCTAGCACTGGATAAAGACTTTTTAATCCAAGAAACCTCTATCAAAGTGCAGCGGTTTGGCGACTGTCCCGAGGAAGTAGTCGCCGGCAACGATGTCCGCATTCCCTTTCCCGAATTGGTGGGAACTGAAGAAATTTTAATCGATATTTTTGAAAGACGTTTGCCACACTTTGAATTAAAAGCAATCACGAGGCTATTAGAAAATGGATCGCGGCTTTATTTTGATATGTATATCGTCGAGTTCACCAATGACGAAAATTATCAGAGATTAATTATATTTTTTCAAGACGTAAGCGACAGAATGGCTTTAGAACAAACTCTAGTGCAAGCTACCAATGAAATGGATATTTTATTGAGTACCTTAGCGGCTACTAATAATTATGTTGAAAAAATTATTACTTCAATGGCTGAAGTTTTGTTGGTAACAACAGCCTCGGGAAAGATTAAAAAAGTCAATCAAGCGGCTCAAGATTTGTTCGGTTACAGCGAATCAGAATTAGTAGGCCAGCAAATAGACACTCTTGCTGCTGTTGGCTCCTCTTTGCAAGCAATCAGTCAAGAAGATAGTCAACAATCTCAAACTCACACCGAAGTAATTTGCCGAGGAAAAAGCGGAGAAAAGCTAACAGTTTCGTTTTCCTGTACGGCGATTTCGACTGACATTAAAGGCGTTTCTGGGTCTGGGCCCGCCCTTCAAGATTTCGTTTACATCGGCCGCGATGTCACAGATAGACAGCGCGCCCGCAAGCGACAAATAACTCAGTACGTCACCACTCGCATCCTGTCGGCATCCGAAACAATCAAAAAAGCTATAGCAGCAATTCTCCCCGTAATTTGCGACAGCTTGGGATGGGATACTGCCGAACTTTGGATGCCAGAATCTGGGGAAAAACTGCTGTCAGAAACTAAGAGAATAACTGCGGTTTCCGACCCCAATTTGCTTCGGTGCGTCGCCAGTTGGACAAAACGCTCAGTTTCTATCCCCAAATTTGCCGAATTTACCGAACAAATGACTTGTGCGTTTGGCGAAGGATTGCCCGGTTTCGTTTGGGCGAGCGGTTGCTCTCAGTGGATTGCCGATGTCACAAAAAGCGACAGTTGTATGCGCCGCGAAATCGCTGCTGAAGAAGGACTGCACGGAGCTTTGGGTTTTCCAATTTTGGGCGACTACGACCCTGAAAATTCTGCAAAGTCTGTGTTGGGGGTGATGATTTTTTTCAGCCGCGAAGTGCAGTGTTTTGATGAAGAATTGCTCCAGATAATGGCAACCATCGGCAGCCAACTCGGTCAATTTATCAAGCGCAAACAAGCGGAAATAGCTTTGCGGGAAAGCGAAGAACAACTCCGAGACTTATTTGAAAATGCTACTGACTTAATTCAAAGTATTGGAGCAGACGGTCATTTTTTGTATGTCAATCGGGCTTGGCGGGAAACTCTGGGCTACACCGAAGCAGAAATTGCTCAAATGACTGTTTTTGATATCATTCATCCGAACAGTTCCCCAGAGTCTCTGGATATATTGTATCAAGCTATTACCGAAAAAAACCTAAATGAAAGTACCTTGTATCCACCCTCTATTGAAATAATATTTATCACTAAAGAACATAAAAAAATTTTGCTGGAAGGCAGCATAAGCTGTAAATTTGCGGCAGGTTCGCTAGTAGCGATTCGCGCTATTTTGCGAGACATTACTGCTCGAAAAATGGCCGAAGACGCCCTAGCAAAATCTGTATCCCTGCTGCAAGCAACTTTTGATTCTACTGCTGACGGTATTTTAGCTACTGACAGGAGCGGAAAAATTGTCACTTTCAATCGAGAATTTGTGGAAATGTGGGGCATACCTAATGAATTGATGGCACTGCGAGACGACGCCACAACGATCGCCTTTGTCCTGAACCAACTCAAAGACCCCCAAGCATTTCAAGACAGAATACAATCGCTTGACGAGCAGCCA
Organism: Microcoleus sp. MON1_C1; assembly: GCF_036701945.1. Classification (NCBI taxonomy): domain Bacteria; kingdom Bacillati; phylum Cyanobacteriota; class Cyanophyceae; order Oscillatoriales; family Microcoleaceae; genus Microcoleus; species Microcoleus sp. MON1_C1. The sequence continues at coordinate 62,067 of NZ_JAUBRO010000014.1, forward strand.
GAAGCCGAAAGTTACGACTTGTTGGAATTTCAAGACGGCAGATTTTTTGAACGCTATTCGCAACCGCAGCGGCTGGGAGATACAATTATCGGCCGAGTCTGGAGTTACCACGACATTACGGAACGCAAGCAAGCAGAATATGCCCTGCGAGAAGAGCAAGAAAAATCCGAAAAGCTGCTGTTAAATATCTTGCCCAAAGCAATAGCAGAACGCCTCAAGCAAAACGAAACTACTATTGCCGAATACTTTCCGCAAGTGACTGTTTTGTTCGCCGACATTGTGGGGTTTACTGCTTTGTCTGCCGTCATGAATCCGATCGAACTTGTGGATCTCCTAAATAAGATTTTCTCAGGATTCGACCTTTTGTGCGAACGGCACGGTTTAGAGAAAATTAAGACCATCGGCGACGCATACATGGCAGTAGGAGGACTGCCTGCACCCAGGGAAGACCACGCAGATGCGATCGCCAAAATTGCCCTAGATATGCAAGCAGAAATAGCCCGATTTAATGCTAACAATAATAAATATTTTAGTATCCGCATCGGCATTCACAGCGGCCCGGTTGTTGCCGGAGTAATTGGTATAAAGAAGTTTATTTACGATCTATGGGGCGACACGGTAAATATTGCTTCCCGCATGGAATCTCAGGGTTTGCCTTGGCGGATTCAAGTGAGCGAAACTACTTATAAGTTGTTGGAAAATAAATATTTGTTTCAGGAGCGAGGAATGATAGAAGTTAAAGGCAAAGGGGGAATGAAAACTTATATTCTCCTGGGTCGAAAATCAGGCAGCTCATCAGTCATCAGTCATCTGGCTGATGACTAAAAGTGTTGCTAAAGTTAATTAGCAATACTTTTTGACCAAGACTAATGGAACTTGCTAATTTGTCGGCAAATTTACGATCGCCCGACGAAGCTGTCGATCGCCACCCTGCCACGGTTGGGCCCTCGACTTCACTCGCAGAGGCGATCGCCCTGATGCGGCGGACGAGCAACCCTTGCCCACTGCCTAATTCACCTGCATTTCCCGACTCAAACGAAACTGTAAAAGCATCTATTAGTTGCGTCTTAGTTGTCGATGAAAATCAGCTAGTCGGACTGCTAAGCCCGGAAGATGTCGTGAACTTAGCCGCCTCCGAATACGGATGGCAAGGCATGAAAGTTGCCGACGCAATGACGCGGAATTTAATTGTCTTACAAGAATCAGAATTTACAGATCTTATTACCGCATTTAAGCTATTTTGTCAATACTCGCTCGATTGCTTGCCAATTGTGGATGAACGGGGTCAGCTCGTAGGTTTAGTCAGCGAAAAAACGATTCGGCCAGCAATGTATAGCTGGATGGAGGCACGGCACCAAGAAGCTGCAAAACTTCAGGAACAATGCCAACAGTTAGAGGGCAATTGTGAACTAAGAAAAGTCAGCGATCGCCAAAATGCCGAAAGTGCCATGCAGCAGAGCGAGGCGCGCTACCTGGCGATTGTGGAAGACCAAACCGAACTGATTTGCCGCTACCTCCCAGACGGTAAAATAACTTTTGTCAATCAAGCTTACTGCCGTTATTTCGGCGTGCAGCCGTTGGACTTGCTCGGCAAATGCTTCCTGTCCCTGCTGCCAGAAGCAGACCGAGAAATTTTTCAACAGCAATATACTTCTGTGTCTCCCGACAACCCTATTTTTACCTGCGAACACCGAGTAATTTTGCCCAGCGGGGAAATTCGCTGGCAGCAGTGGATCGATCGGGCGATATTCGACGAGAGCGGACAAATCGTCGAGTATCAAGCTGCCGGCCGGGATGTCACGGATCGCAAACAAGCAGAAATCGCTTTGCAGCAGCTCAATGCAGAGTTAGAACGGAGAGTGCAGCAGCGGACACAATGGTACGAAATGGCAGTATCGGCCGGCAAAGTGGGGGTTTGGGACTGGAATTTGGAAACCGACGAAATCTACATTGCTCCGTCTTTGAAAGCTTTGTTGGGCTATCAGGACGCAGAGATTCCCAACCGCATGGAAAATTGGGTGTCTCACGTTCATCCCGACGATCGAGTTGCAGTCGAGGAAGCAGTAAAGGCTTATCTAGAGGGTGTGACAGAAATTTATGAAGTAGAACACCGGATGCTGCGTAAAGACGGCAGCACCTGCTGGATACTTGCCCGCGGCAGCGCGATCCGAGCGGCTTCTGGCAAGGCATTACACCTGACGGGCACTGACACCGACATTACCGATCGCAAATTGACCGAAGAAAAACTTCAAAACTCCGAAGCCGAACTGGTGGCGCTGTTTAACGCCATGACGGATATCGTGCTGGTTTTCGACGCAAGCGGCCGCTACCTCAAAATCGCCCCTACGGCTCCCGAACTGCTGTACAAACCGGCTCCTGAAGTGCTGGGCAAAACCCTCGCGGAAATCTTCCCAGAAGCGGAAGCTAATTTTGCCCTAGCCCACATTCGCCAAACATTGGCATCTGGGCAAACGCATAGAGTTGAATACAGCATGGAAATTGGCTGCAAGTTATTTTGGTTTGATGCCAGTATTTCGCCGCTGGAGTTCGATCGAGTGATGTGGGTCGCCCGAGACATTACCGCTCGCAAACACGCAGAAGCTGCACTGCAAAAGAGCGAGGAAAAGTTTCGCAACTTATTTGACGATGCTCCGATCGCGCTTGGTTTGGCAAGCGTGCGCGACTACCGCACGATCAAAGTGAATGAAGCTCACCGCCAGATGTTGGGCTACAGCGATTCGGAGTTGGCTACCATGACTTTTACTGAACTGACGCATCCAGAAGATTTACAAGGAGATGTGGAGCAAGTCAAGCAGTTGGTCGAGGGCCATATTTCTCGCTTCCAAAGGGAAAAACGCTTGATTAAGAAGAATGGCGAGCTGATGTGGGCAAACTTGACGGTAACGCTGATCCGTGATCGCGAGGGCATTCCTCTCTACAGCATGGGGGCGATCGAAGATATCAGTTATCGTAAGCGAGCAGAAATGGAATTTCAGCAGTTAAAAGAACGCCTGCAATTTTTGCTGGGTTCTAATCCGGCGGTAATTTTTACAGCCGCACCGATGGGAGACTTTTGTACTACTTACATCAGCGACAACGTTCAGACAATCGTTGGCTACGAGCCCCAAGAATTGTTAGCAGATTGTAAATTTTGGTCGAGCAGGATTCACCCTGAAGATCGGCCACAATTTCTAGTAAATTTTTCGGATTTGTCAGAGGAAAAAAATTGTATTTGCGACTATCGTTTTCTACACCAAGACGGAATATACCGCTGGCTAAGGACGGAACTAAAACTATTGGTTGACAGCAGGGGCATTCCGATCGAAATTATTGGTTATGCCGCTGATATCAGCAATTCTAAATACGCCGAAATCGCTAGGGGGCAGCAGTTCGAGCAAGAACGGCTTGTGGAGGCGATCGCCCGTCGTGTCCGCCAGTCTTTGCAATTAGAGGAAATTCTCAACACCACGGTTGCGGAACTCCAGCAAGTATTATTAGCCGATCGAGTTTTGGTTTATCAAATTTTACCCAAAAGGGGCGGACGAGTCATTGCTGAAGCCGTGGCAGAAGGATGCAGCCAACTCGTGGATAGATATTTTGGCGAAGAGGTTTTTCCGCCTGAAAGTTATCAGCTTTATTTGCAAGGGCGAATTTCTGCGATCTCCGAACTAGATGACCCCTGCATTACACCTTGTGTGGTGGAGTTTATGAAACAAATTCAAGTTAGGGCAAAGTTAGTAGTGCCGATTATTCAGCACAGCCAAGTTTGGGGATTGCTGATCGCCCACCAATGCGATCGCCCTCGTGATTGGCAAGAATGGGAAATCAATTTATTTCAGCAGTTGGTGAATCAATTGGCGATCGCGATTCAGCAATCTCTACTTTACCAGCAACTGCAAGCTGAACTGAGCGATCGCAAACAAGCGGAAGCAAATTTGAAAAACTCCCTCAGAGAAAAAGAAATTTTGCTCAAAGAAATTCACCACCGCGTCAAAAACAACCTCTGCGTAGTTGCCAGCCTGTTAGAATTGCAATCGAATACAGTTGCCGACCCGCAAGTCAGCAAAATGTTTGAAGAAAGTCAGAATCGCCTTTATTCTATGGCTCTGATTCACGAAAAACTCTACCGCTCGACTAACCTAGCGCAAATTAATTTTGGCGAATATCTCGAAGATTTGGTAAGTAACTTGTTTCACTCTTACAATATTAGCAACAACCGAATTCAGTTGCAGGTATTAGCTGAGTCAATTTCCCTAAATCTTGAAACCGCTACTCCCTGCGGTTTAATTGCCAATGAATTGGTTTCAAATACCCTGAAACACGCTTTTCCTGATGGCACAACTGGTACAGTTAGTGTAGAATGCTATCAAACGGGCGATCGAGAAATCAACCTCTTAGTTAAGGACAACGGCATTGGCTTTCCTCAAAATTTAGATTTTCGGAAAACTCACTCAATGGGGTTTCAAGTTGTCTGCACTTTAACCGAGCAGTTAGAAGGAACTATCGAGATATCCAGAGAATTTGGTACATCCTTTCACTTAAAATTTAACGAGTTAAACTACTTTCAAAGATTGTAAAAATATGAGTTTTCCCGAAAAACCAATTAATATTTTGATTGTCGAAGACGAACTGTTAATTGCTAAAAATTTATCTCCTAAATTAGAAAAATTGGGATATCAAATCGCCGATATCGTTTCTTCAGGAGCGGATGCAATCCAGCGCGCCCGCGAACTAAGACCCGATTTAATTTTAATGGATATAGTTATTAAAGGCGACATTGACGGTATAGAAACAGCAGCAATAATTAATCAAGAATTAGATATACCAATTATCTATACAACTGCCTATGCTGACGACGAAACTTTGCAGCGAGCAGAAAATACTGGTTCTTACGGCTACCTGCTCAAACCTTTTAAAGAAAGAGAAATGCACGCCACTATCAAGATAGCACTGAGCAAACATCAAGAAGCAGTTAGTCTGAAAAATTTAATGGCGTTAGCAGCCGAAAAAAGCGAAAATAGATCGCGCTTTATTTCAATGGCTTACCACGATTTAAACACTCCTTTAACTACCATACAGTTATCTGCTGAAATGCTAGAAGATAGCGAATTGCAGAGAACCCTCGGAACTACCAATAAAAATGTCGATCGGATTAAAAGAGCCGTCAGTAATATGAGTGGGCTGCTGGAAGATATTTTAATGCTTAGCAAAGCAGAATCCGGGAAAATTTCCTTAAATTTAAATCCCATCAATGCGACGGATTTATGCAATTCTATTTTAGAAGAACTGCAACCGATCGTCACCGAAAAACACCTAGTACATTTCCGCAGTCACACAAATCCGCTGCACGCCAATCTCGATGCAAAACTACTGCACCACCTTCTGACTAATTTGCTTTCAAACGCTATTAAATATTCACCAAACGGCGGCAAGGTAAGTTTAGACTTAAGCTGCGAAAACCAACAAATAATTTTGTGCGTTCGAGATGAGGGAATTGGGATGACACCGGAATATCAAGGAAAACTATTTCAGCAGTTTGAACGGGGTGGTAATGTAGGCAAGATTAAAGGATCGGGTTTGGGACTCTGCATTGTCAAACACATAGTTGACCTGCACGGCGGTACAATAAGTGTGGAAAGTGCGATCGGCAAAGGTACTACATTTATTGTCGCGCTGCCTTTTTTAGTTAGTAGTCAGTAGTCATCTATCCTTCTTCCTTCTTCCTTCTTCCTTCTTCCTTCTTCCTGACATCCGTTACAGAATCCGTTGCCGAACTTTTTTCTGCGATAAATCGATGGGGAGATAAAAGCTCGATCGCCCTATCTTCTTCTCCCCCCGCCGCCTTCGCAAATCGCTCAGCCAAAGCAGGTACAATCACCAAAGGATTGCTGAGACCAGAAAAAACGTGCAATCCAGGGCGATCGGCCATCGACCCCACTACAGGCAAATTATCAGCGCTAAATGCCACAATACACTCGTGCCAAGTTGCGGGTAAACCTGCCAAATCAGGCAAAACCTTGCCAATTCCTGCACGAATTGCCGCTTCGCTGGTTTCGCGATCGACTTTAGCATTCAAATCGCTCAAAGTGCGCGACAATTGCCCGATCCGCAAACTCCCATCCTTAAACCCAATTGCACCCGAATCTAAAATCGGCGGCTGTAACTCTTTACCCGGTTCATCCCAAAGAAAATCCACCTCAATTCTACTCGATTCAGCTTCCAATTCAAAACGTTTTAATACCGCAGGCATCACCAAAGTCCTGAGTTTCAAATCCACAGGTGCAGTTTCCAAAATCTCCGTGCGAGTAAAATAAACTCCCACAGAAACACCAGCGGCTTTCAGCAAACTCCGACTCCAACCTCCAGCACAAACAACAGCATTTTCACAACGATAAATTCCCTGCGCCGTCTTGACTCCCGAAATCCGATTTCCCTCTTCTATAAACCCAATTACTTCAGCAAATTCTATCGTTCCTCCCAACCGCAGAAACCCTTGACAATAAGCTTTATTTGTGGCAGTCGGCGAAATGTGACCGTGGCGCACAGTCAGAGCTCCGGCGATCGCACTTTTATTTAGCAAAGGTTCCAACTCCCCCGCTTCTGCAACGCTCAAAAGCTGCGGAACAATCGCAAAATGCGCGTAATTAGCCGCCGCTTTTTCCGCATCATTACCCGCATCAATTGTCAGCAACAAATCCAACTCGCGAAACTCAGTATCAGCATCTAATTCCGCCGATAAATTGCGGTGGCGTTCGATACCTTCCCGACACAATTGCCGAGTTAAATCTGTCGTTCCCGACCAATAAGCCAAGCCGCCGTAACTAAAACGAGTCGCATTTTGCAGGGTAGCATCTCGTTCCAAAAGCAGCACAGCAAAACCTTTTTTGGCCAGTTCGTAACTCAGTGATGCACCCGTAATGCCACCGCCGACAACAATCCAATCGTAACTTTTCATGGGAAACTCAAAGGGAAGGAAAATATCATGCTTAGATTTTAGCTTAGGTTTTTTCGGAACCAATCGAAAAACCTCTACCTACAGGAAGATGCTGCCTGCGATCGGCATAACTAAAAGTTCCACCCCTCGGGAGATGTTTGTGCAGGGAGATTTTTCGTTCAATAGTAGGAATTAGAGTCAGCAAAAAATTAGAAATACCAGAGAGGTTTTTATGAGTATCGACAAACCCGGCAAAGATATGGAGCGCACGGTCAATCCGGGCGATCGCATTTCCGACGAACCGCAAACCCTCGAAGAAAAAGCCCAGCAACTGGCGGTAGACCACGTGCCAGACATCACGGGCGATGTTGTTACAGTTCCAACTTATGTGATGGTAGAAGAAGCCGATGGGGAAAAGAAAGCCCTGCACCACGTCAAAGACGCCGATGAAATTTCCGACGTAATTCGCCAGGCCCGCGTTGACGAAAATGGCGAGCGGATTTGGGATTAAGTTCAATCGAATAAAAACGGCTTTGTTGTACAAAAGTTATCGTAGAAATCATGGAAACAAATCCCAGAAATAGTACGCCCTATCCCAATCTTCCGCCGATTCTCGAAAGTCTCGATACAGAGTATCGCGACGCCGGCATAACGAGTACGCTTTCAGTTGCAGGCCATCCCATCCACCCCATCATCGTCATCTTTCCGGTAGCCTTTTTAGTAGGAGCCGCCGGCACCGACATAGGTTATTGGCTGACAAGCGATCCGTTTTGGGCGAGAGCTTCGGTTTGGCTGATGGGTGTCGGTTTTGCTGCGGGGATTTTGGCCGCAATCACGGGCTTTTTAGATTTTTTCAAAGTTAAAAGAGTGCGCGAGCGCAGTGCCGGTTGGTTGCACATGGGCGGCAATGTGGCGGTTATGGTACTTACCCTGATTAACCTGGTGTTGCGACAAGGAAATCCGGCTGAGCCGATCGTATATACAGGTTTAGCAATATCGATCGTCGTTGCAGCTTTGCTGGGCATTACAGGCTGGTTCGGCGGCGAACTAAGTTTTCGCCATAAAATCGGCGTCATCGGCCCTACCAGTCATAATTCCTAGGTTTCTGACCATTTGTAGTAGGGACTTCCGTCCCTCTTCATTTGACACTTTAGGACTAAAGTCTTGACTACAAACTTAAAGATTTTCCCAGCCAATTGAGATAAGCATCGCTGCCAGCGATAATAGGAATAGCAATAATTTCGGGAACTTCATAGGAATGGAGTTCCTGAACTTTTGTTTTTAAAGCCTCAAATTTAGCCATATCAGTTTTAATCACCAACTGCCACTCTGACTCGGCATGAATCTCGCCTTGCCAAGTATAAATAGAGCGAATTGGCAACAAACTCACACAAGCAGCCAGCTTGTGTTCAACTAAAGATTTAGCGAGATTCTCCGCCTCCGCCTCCGATGCCGCAGTTACCAGCACCACCCCAAAATTAACAGTCATAGCGATTTTAGATTTGAGATTAAAGAATTGATTTCAACAGAAAACCTTGAGCGTAATTCTTTGTAGCTACAGGGCAATGCCTTGTCAGGCGCGGATATCTACCACTTTTAATAATTCTAGTTACCGGATTTAATCGAGCGTGTCGCATCTAAATTTTACAGTCAAGTTGGAGGAAATTATTGTGGGGAGTAGGGGTGGGGCGGGATGCCCGCCCAAAAATCCAATTCAGATAGGCAATTACCAATTCCCCACTTCCAAATTCCCCCTTTCCCATTACCCATTTTTAATTTCCGTAACTTCCCAAGAATTGACTCTGCCAGCCCCAGCTAAAGAAAAATAGCGCCTCGTAGATTCCGGCAAAATAGCTCCCGCCAACAAAGCATTATCTAAATTAGCTCCTATTAACGTCGCCTCGCTCAAATCTGCTGACATCAAATCTGCTTGACACAGCTTTGCCCAATTCAGATTTGCCCCTCTCAAACAACTTCCCCTCAACTTAGCCCCGGTTAAGTTTGCACCCGCCAACTTCACCCCAGGCAACTGAGCCGCGCTGAAATTCGCCCCCGCCAAATTCGAGCCTTCCAAATTAGCTCCCATTAGTTTAGCTTCACTCACGTTGACACCGCTCAAATCTGCACCGCAGAGATTCACCCCTGTCAAGTGCGCTCGCCGCAAACTGACTCCGGTTAATTGAGCTCCAAAAAGTTTTGCACTATTGAGCTTTGCACCGTAAAGGTTGGCCCACTTAAAATTAGCTGCCATCAGATTCGCGCCCAGCAAGTTAACTAATTGCAAGTCGGCGCTGCACAAATTGGCATTCCACAACACAGCACCGCGCAGGTTGGCGCCAGTTAAAGTTGCGCCACTTAACTTTGCTCTCGGCAATTTTGCTTTTACCAAAAAAGCTCCACTCAAATTAGCTTTTGTCAAATCTGCACCTGAGAGTTGGGTTTCACCCATTTTGGCAAAACTCAGATTTGTTCTGTGTAGCAGTGCACCTTTGAGTGTTGCTTTGGTGAGAAACGCCCTGCTGAGGTTCGCCCCGGAAAGATTAGCTCGCGAAAGGTTGACTCCTATTAAGATTGCTCCGCTGAGGTTTTTCCCACTGAGGTCGGCTCCAGTAAAGTCTCTTTCTCCTTTTTCGTAATTGTTTAGCAGTTCACTAACTTCCATAGGGCATCATACCTTCTATGATTGGGGGGTTTCGATCCAGAAATCTTTACTGTTAAGGTTCTTTCAGAAAGGAAACTGTTTCAGAAAGGAAACTGTTTTAGCGTTTGCCTCAAACGGTATAAATTTCATTAACATGACTTTCTGTTTAAAGGCAATCTCTTAATAAAGATTTTATCTCTTCCTCGCGGTAGCGATCGCCCTTTCGGTATTTTTGAATTAAAAGTTAATGTTTTGTGACATAGATAGTCCTTGCTTAACGATCGACCGTTATTCGCAACTTCAGGCGCAGCGTGCCCTTGAACCCTGCAGGAGGTTGCCAGGAACTCATGGCTCTCTTGAGAGTCTCTACGGCGTCTGTTGCTTGCAGCGTTGAGGTTTTAGTGTCGATCGCCACTCGGGCAACGCGGCCGTCTTGTACCGATAACTCCCACACCGTTTCACCGCTAACCCCCGCCGGGAGATTAACCGATTGCAGGTATTGAGTCAAAGCGGCGAGTGCCCCGGCATCCAACCCTTCGGCGCTAACTACTTGAAGGCGAGAAGCCAAAGGCTTCTGGGGTTGCAACTCACCGTAACCGGGCTGCTGCGGCACAGGAGCTGGACTCACCGGTGCCGAGTTGCGATTCGAGGTAACGCTGCGAGAGCCACCTCTAGTTTGCTCAGCCCCCTCCGACTGGAAAATACCTTCATAGCTGACACCCTGCGGCAATTCCACAGGCACTTGCACTCGACGACGAGTTCCATCTGCTTCAACTCGCACTTCTTCGCTCACAGCCACAAAAGCCGTGTATTCCGACAGCAAGCGATAAGTCAGAGCAGTATTAGTCACAGCTTCCACCAGAGATTTAGTCTCACCACCAAACATTTGATTCATTAAATCTTTAATGCGCGATCGCCCCCAAAGTTGAGCTACCGCCGGATTGCCAAAATCCGTAGCCCCTGCTGCGACTGAAGTTGACTCCCGCTGCCGCCCGCCGGATTGAGCAAAATTAACAGGTAAAACTTGCTCGTAAGCTTTGCCGCCGGCAAGAGTGCCGCGAATGCGAAGTTGGCCGTTAGTTCGATCGGTCTTTTTGCCAAACAAAACCAGCGGCCCACTCGCAAACAAGTCTGGGGGTGCGATCGGATAAATCTGCGGTTTTTCCCCCATTCCTTCCCAACTAATTTGAATATTAGTCAATACCGGACTATTAATTTCACGAAAAAACTTTTCTGCCGCTTCTGCCGACGGTTCATCTTGACGAATTACCTGAGAAGTGCCTCTTCCCACTTCCGCCAAACGGTTAATCAAAAACCGATTCACCGAACCGCCGACCCCAAAACTATAAAGTCGATTTCCCGGTTTCAGACTCTGTTGAACCCGCCCTAGCACTTCATTTTCATTACCAATGTAACCGTCAGTAATTAATACAATACTCCGCAGCCTTCCCGTTGCCGGAGCCGGAAAATTCATCACTGCTTGAATGCCGTTAAGCAATTCACTGCCACCGTTAGCCTGCAACTTTTCGATATAATTAATTGCTTTTAGCCGATTTTCGGGAGTATTTGCTAAAGGAGTTGTTGAAAGCGCTGTCGCAGTATTGGCAAAATCAATAATAGTAAAAGTATCGTTGGGATTCAGCCCTTGAATGAAGCGGCGCATCAACTCCTTAGATTTTGCCAGCGGTTCGCCCTGCTGAGAACCGGAAGTATCCATCAGAAACACGACATCTTTGGGTACAATTTCATTAGTTTTGTAGTTTAATGCCGGAATCAAATAAGTAGCAAAATGACCGCCCCGCTGGTCCGATTGAGTCAAAATAGTTGCCCGAGTGTTTTCGCCCGCGACTCGATAGCGCAAAATTAAATCTTTATTGGGAATTGTGTCAGAATTGGCTAATTGGACTTGTACAATATTGCCGCTGCGGTCAGTTGTAATTTGATGCGAAGTAGAGCGGACATCGCCGATCGCAACGCCGGCATCTATTTCTACCGAAACAGCGATATTGTGACCCGATCGTGTTCCCGGAGGCAAAACAGGCGGGTTAATGCGATCGGCATCGGTATTAACCCCCCCCTGCCCCCCCCTTAGCAAGGGGGGGAATTGAGAATCGCCCCCCCTTACTAAGGGGGGGTTGGGGGGGGTCGAATTTCTCACCCCTGAAGACTCAGAACGATCGCCCCCCCTTACTAAGGGGGGGTTGGGGGGGGTCGAATTTCTCGCCCCTGAAGACTCAGAACGATCGCCCCCCCTTGCTAAGGGGGGGGTCGAATTTCCCGAAATATAGCGCGGCCCTACCACCATTGGAAACACAAATTCATAATCGCCGCCGGCAAACTTGAGACTTTCCGTGTAGCGAATCGTAACTTCAATTTTTTCTCCGGGTTTGATATTAGCGAGAGACTGAGTAAAAATATTGGATCGTTCTTGTTCCAACAAACCCGCACTCCGGCCTTGCTTTCTGGCTTGTTCGTAAATTTCCAAAGCTTCCTCGCGCAGTTTGATATCAGCTTTAATAGTTCGTGAGCCTATTTTAATTTCCATATCGTCCACCGCCGCTTCGTCGGGCAAAGGAAATATATAAACAGCTTCTATAGATTCAGGAAAAGGATTTTCAAACTTCTGAACAACTTCGACGCGGGAGATATTGCCAGCTATTTTGGCTTTAACTTCAGTCTGCTTGAGAGGAAAGACTTGTTCTGAGGTCGTATTTGGAGTTTTGACGAACAAACCGCCGACTGGACACCGATTTTGTGCAGATCGCGACCCATTGCAATTAACATCGTTACTAGCGAGGATTTTCGGCGACACAGACGAATAATTTTCCCCAGGAGCTTTTGCCCGCGCCGTATTTGGAGCGAGCCACGCGCCACACTCGATGGCTGCGAGCAATGCGATACCAGCAGAAAGCAACCGTTGAGGGGATAGAACGCAGACAAACTTCATAGCTGTTTTTTTTTAGCAGACTTGAGGTGCTTTGTTTACCATGACTTTACGCTTCGCGAAACGTTCCTGAGTTAGCTTTCTGGGAAAAATGACTGAGCGCGTAGGGCTGATTTTAGATTTTAGATTTTAGATTTTAGATTGACTCGCCTAGGGGCGGACTGGGCGCTGGAACTTTTGTCGAAGCCATGATTGCTCAGGGCGACTGCTGTCGGCCGCTCGATCCGTATTTGGGTGAGGTCGGTTGGGGCGATCGTCGGCGAACCCAACCTAGAAGATTGTATGATAGTTAAATAATTAAATAACTCTAACCTCAACCTCTCAAGCTCTAATAAATTGAAATTGCCATGAATTTTATTAACCCCAAAACCGACTTTGCCTTTAAAAAAATCTTTGGGTCTGCTGAGAGTAAGGAAATTTTGATTAGTTTCTTGAATGCCATGCTCTACGAAGCACAGCCAGTCATCGAAGATTTAGAAATTATTGACCCTTATTTAGCTCCCAAAATCAAAGGAGTCAAAGATACTTACTTGGATGTCAAAGCTAAGATTGATGGCAACAAAACGGTAATTATTGAAATGCAAGTATTGAATGTAGAGTCATTCGAGAAGCGGATTTTATACAATGCCACTAAAGCTTATTCAATGCAGCTAACCACAGGAAGCCGTTACAGCTTGTTAAACCCTGTGATTGCTCTGACGATTACCGATTTTCAAATGTTTGAGCATCTGGAAACAGTGATTTCGCGCTTTGTTTTCAAAAAAAAAACTTTTTTAACCGACTATCTAGCTGATGAATTTGAACTTGTGTTTGTTGAATTGCCAAAATTTGACAAGACATTACAGGAGTTAGAAACGCTGACAGATAAGTGGATATATTTTATGAAAACTGCTCAAATTTTACGGTCGGTTCCCGAAGAGTTGGGAAATGTGCCGGAACTCCGACAGGCTTTTGCAATTGCGAATGAAGCGAATCTCGCTCCTGATGAATTGGAAGATTTAGAAAGGCGAGAAATTTTTATTCAAGACCAGCGCGGTGCAATTACCAAAGCTACCAGAATAGGAATTGAACAAGGCATCGAACAAGGCATCGAACAAGGTATCGAACAAGGCATCAAACAAGGAAAGTTGGAGTTAGTTGTGCGGCTGTTGGAGCGCCGTGTCGGCCCGTTGTCGTCGGAGATTCAAACTCGCATCAGTCAGTTATCCGCTGAGCAATTAGAGAATTTAGGAGAGGCCGTCTTAGAGTTGGCCAGTGTGTCAGATTTGACAGATCGGTTACAGAGATATTTTTGAGGAAGGGAAAAGAAGTCTTGGTGAAGGTGGTTTTCTCAAAAGATCGATCGCCCTTGATATCATTTCCGGTTACACCGGAATGATGTTGACGGTTGACTGTTGACTGTTGACTGTTGACGCCGTGAACAGTCAACAGTCAACAGTGAACTCGAATTTACTATTCCGATGCTAACGGATTTGATATGACTGGTATCCGCCCAAAGCGAACTGATGAACAATCAACCGTTTTGAAATTGGCCCACCAGCTCAAAACCCCTGCAAACCGCCCGATCGAGCAAATGGGCTACTCGTCGTATCCCCAGCCGTATTTGAGAAATGGTCAAACACTGCTGGACAATTTTTGATTTTAGCTCTTAGAGTTGAGTGTTACCTTCTTAAATGAGAAAGATCTAAAGTCGAAAATCCTATGAGCAAATTTGTGTTTGTGACCGGCGGCGTGGTTTCCAGCATCGGCAAGGGAATTGTCGCTGCTTCCTTGGGCCGCCTATTGAAGTCGCGGGACTATTCGGTCTCGATTTTGAAACTAGACCCCTATATTAACGTTGACCCCGGCACTCTCAGCCCGTTTCAGCACGGAGAAGTCTTCGTGACGGAAGACGGTGCGGAAACTGACCTGGATTTGGGGCACTACGAGCGTTTTACCGATACTTCCATGTCTCGCCTCAACAGCGTCACCACGGGTTCCATTTATCAAGCGGTAATCAACAAAGAACGCCGCGGCGAGTATCAGGGGAGTACGGTGCAGGTGATTCCGCACATCACTAACGAAATTAAAGAGCGAATTCACCGAGTAGCAAAAAATACTAATCCCGATGTCGTGATTACGGAAATCGGCGGAACGGTGGGAGATATTGAATCTTTGCCGTTTTTGGAGGCAATTCGGCAGTTTCGCAAGGATGTCGGCCGGCAAAATGTTGTGTATATGCACGTCACGCTGATACCTTGGATTCCTTCGGCTGGGGAGATGAAAACTAAACCGACTCAGCATTCGGTGAAGGAATTGCGGTCGATCGGCATTCAACCAGATATTTTAGTCTGTCGGTGCGATCGCCCGCTGTCTTTGGGCATGAAACAGAAATTGTCGGAATTCTGCAACGTGCCCGAAGAATGTGTCATCACCGCTCAAGATGCCAAAAGTATCTACGAAGTGCCGCTGATGATGGAACAGGAAGGTTTAGCGGAACAAAGCATCAATTTGCTGCAACTCGAACCGCGCCGCCCCGATTTGACTCAGTGGCAAACCTTAGTCAAGCGGCTTTACAATCCTAACCACAAGATTGATATTGCTTTGGTGGGCAAATACGTGCGGTTGAACGATGCTTATCTTTCGGTGGTCGAAGCTTTGCGACACGCAGCAATCTCGATCGGCTGCGACCTGAATTTGCACTGGATTAACTCAGAAGATTTAGAATCGGGAAACATCGAAAGTTATCTCAAAGATATCAAGGGCATTCTTGTGCCCGGAGGTTTTGGGGTTCGGGGAGTAGACGGCAAAATAGCGGCGATCGAATATGCCAAACACCATAAAATACCCTTTTTGGGATTGTGTTTGGGGATGCAGTGTGCTGTGATTGAATGGGCGCGCAACATCGCCCAACTAGAGGATGCCAACAGCGCTGAATTTAACCCAGATACCGCAAATCCGGTAATTAATTTATTGCCAGAACAGCTAGATGTAGTTGATTTGGGCGGTACAATGCGACTGGGTTTATATCCGTGCCGTGTCAACCCAGACACCCTCGCTTTCAAACTTTATCAGAAAGAAGTGATTTACGAGCGGCACCGCCACCGGTACGAATTTAACAACGCCTACCGCAATCTTTTCTTAGAATCAGGTTATGCAGTCTCCGGGACATCTCCCGACGGCCGATTGGTAGAAATGATCGAATTGCCCAACCATCCCTTTTTCATAGCCTGTCAATTTCACCCCGAATTCCAATCTCGACCTAGCGCCCCCCACCCCTTGTTTCAGGGGTTTATCGAGGCGGCGAGCGTGCAGGGAAATCAGGATTTTTTAGATGCTCAGGGGCGCGACTTGGTGGCCGGGAAACTTGCAGGAAACTGATCTCATATCATGTTCGATCGATTAGTTCTGATATATTAGATGTCTGTAGGGGCGGGTGAGAGTACACCATATTCAAATCAGGCAGACAATGGATCGTACTCTCACCCGCCCAACCCAACAATCGGATTTGATTCGGGTCGCACTTACCGGACATGATATCGGGCAGCATTCTCAACCCGTGAAAAATCTCACCCCTGAGCCCTAGCATAGGGGTTGGGGGATAGTACCCGAAGGGAGAAGGCAAAAGGCAGAAGGTAGAAGGCAGAAGGCAGATGGTAAAAATGCTGATATTTTTACTTAACTTTTTAGCTTTGATTTCAAAGGTGATACCAGTAAAAAAAAATGCCACTTTAGGCAGGTTCCAAACCCTGATAGTCATCAGTCATGCCCAATCTAAAATCTAAAATCTAAAATCTAAAATGGTATGAGTTGTCAAACTATCCTAAAATACCAGGAAACACAGGTTTGAGGAGGCTTTGTGGCTTATTGGAGCAAAATTACTTATGAGAAAAGTACATACATAATTGACCTTGACACTATTAGTGCTTTTTCTAGCGAACTGGATAACAAGCGTCTCACCTTTTGGCTGCCTAATAGCAGTCAGCCGATTATCCTCAATCCCCAAGGCAATTATGAGGCTTACAAGCAAGTTCTCGATTACCTCAAAAAAACCCTCGATCGCAATTCTAAAGGATCGTGGATTAAAATTCATTATGACCGCAAAGAATTTGCGATCGATATGAGTCGAATTAGCTCTTTTGCTTGCGAACAAAACGGTCGGCTAAGCTTTTGCCTGCCTGACAGCGCAACTAATATTGTTATCCTCCGCCAAAGCAACCCGGAAACTTATCAAGAAATTCAGGAATACATTAAAAATACGACGGGACAATCTCTGCCATGAAGCAGTCATTAGTCATTAGTCATTAGTTAGAAGCATGAACAATGAAGGGAGACTATGTTGAGTAACTCCTCACATTCATTTTATTTTTTTTGAGCTAAAGTGCTTAGGTTGCACCGTAATTTTAGATATGAAAAAAGCGCAGTAAAATGCGCTAGTTTTTTAAATTTTAACTATTGAACAAGCTGCCAAGCTAATTTGGCTGCCCCTACCATGCCTGCTTGATTTCCCAATTCAGCAACCAATAACTGCAAATCTTCGCGAGAACTAGGCAGAACCCGCCGCTCAATTTCTTCTCGAACCTGCGGCAAGAAAAATTCAGCACCTGCACTAATTCCACCGCCGATAATAATAGCTTCCGGCGTCAAAATATAAATGAGACTTGCCAAACCGATACCCAGATAGCGCCCGTAATTTTGCCAAAATTCTAAAGCTTTGGCATCTCCCGACTTAGCTAAATTGGCTAATTCTATAGGTTCCAAACCCGTTTCCCGGCGAATTGCCTGCACCGAAACGTACTGTTCTAAAGAACCGCGATTGCCGCTGTTGCATTCCGGGCCGTCGGGATTTATAGTAATCAATCCTAGTTCTCCGGCCGCGCCTTGAGGACCTACAAATAGTTTGCCGTCTAGGATAACTGCACCCCCGACTCCCGTACCTAAAGTTATTAAAATTAGGTCTTTAAAGTGCCTTCCTGCGCCCAACCAAGCTTCTCCCAATCCGGCACAGTTGGCATCATTTGCTAAGATGGTCGGCAGTCCGGTTTTAGCTTCCACCCAGTCAGCGAGGGGGACGTTATGCCAGTTTTTGAGGTTAATTGCTACTCTGGCTATGCGGCCGGCGGCGTCTGCGGGGCCTGGAGTGCCGATGCCGATCGCACTTACAGCATTTTCCACAGGATTCAGTTGTAAAATAGCATCGGTCATTGTAGCTAAAACGGCTTCTGGCGTTGCCGGTTGAGGAGTTGGAACAGTTAAGGATTGATGACAAATGCCGTCTTCGCCGAATCTGCCGAGTTTAATTGCGGTTCCGCCTAAGTCAATGCCGATTACTTGTGTCATTCGATGTGGGTTTTGGATGCAATAATTTGGGACTAATTTTAATAGTATAAACCTATTGTAGGTGCGCCTAACACACCTTACAAATTAAGTTGGTACTGAGGACTGAATTCCTCAAACTTCTCTTTTAAATGTATGATAATTAGCCAGGAAAACAGGCATTAATTATTAATAGTATCATGTCGCTCGCCATACCTAGAAAAAATTATGGATACAAGCGAGTCCGCCTATTTAATTTCGCCTAACTTACGTTGCGCTACCTCTCGGTTGTGCAAAGCATCGTGGTAGTCTGGTTTGAGAGCAATTGCCTGATTATAAGATGCGATCGCCTCTTCAAATCTTCCTAAATTATACTGCTCATTCCCTCGAACGCACCACGCCTCAGCATCTACATTAACTTCCGATTCTGCCTCCGCACCCTCAGCGCCTCTGCGGTTCACTTCCCCAGAAAAACCCAAACCATCCCCAACAAACACCGCCTCAATCACCCTTCCCTTTGTATCCTCCTCCTCAACCTCCGGCAGCGGAAATCGTGTCAATATCTCCCGCCCAATTTGCCTCGCAACCTCTGACAACTCCCCGCTGCCAATTCTACCTAACAATACCAGCCGCTGCGCCAATTCCTGAAGCGATGCCACCGCATCCGTAGCAGCGGTGTCATCATTTTCGCCCTCTAACAATCTTTTCCCAAACCGTCGCAACCAAGCCGCTAATTCACCATCTTTAAGGCGTTTTGCGATTAAGAATCCCGCTACATCCCCGCGACTCCAACCGACATTCACTCCTTCGAGAATTTCCATGAATTTCGACTCGTATTCAGCGTCAGTTAAGGTTGGGCGGATGGTGGTATTTTCTGAAGGCGGGGTGGGCGGGGTTGGGGTTCCCAATATTCGCTGAATTAGTCGTTTGAAGAATTGCCAAATTTTGTTTAGCATTTGTGCGGTTGGGAGGGTGGGTATTTTCTATTTTATAGCAATTTACATAGAGATTGTCGGCGATAATATCTATAGGGACACGGCAGTGCCGTGTCCGGGATTGCAACGCACAGCAAACAATCACATCAAGTAGAATTAATCTACTTTAAAAGCGGATAATACAGTTCTCCTGTCGAGTTGATAAAACCGGCCCGATCGCCCGCTAAATCCCCCGTTCCCATAAATACGTCAACTCTCCCCGCGCCTTTGATTGCACCGCCGGTATCCTGATCCAAAACGTAGCGATTTACCGCATTTTGTTCGAGTTGTCCCGCCGCATTCGGGTAAGGGAGTTTTGTACTAATTAATGCTAGTGCGCCAGGGGGCATTAAAGCTTTATCGGTGGCGATCGACCTTTCGGCAGTTACTGGCACTCCAATGCTTCCTGTGGCTGGAACTCCATTAGTATCCCGGAAGAATACAAAGCTTTCATTTTTCGGCAAATATTTGTTCATATCTCCGGGAAAGTTGGTGAAATATTCCCTTAGTTTCGGCAAATTTAACTCTTCTAAAGTAAACTTTCCGTCTTTAACTAATTCTCGCCCGACTCCTGTATAACTGTGACTCGTTTTGCCTGCAAAACCGACTGTCATGACGCTACCATCTGTTAGCTGCAATCTCGCCGAACCTTGGACGTGCACGAGAAATGCCTGGAAGCGATCGCGCAACCAAACTAATTCTAATCCCCGCAGCAATCCTTTACTTGCCTGCAAAGCATCTTCGCCTTCTAATTGCAATCTTGTCGGGTGAGGTTTCGGCCAAGATGCCATGTTTGGCGGCATCCGGTACAGGGGATAACGGTATTCGGAATTAGGCGTGCGAGATGCTGCGTAAGTCGGCTCGAAATAACCTGTAAATGCGACTGTTCCTTTGCCATCTTTGCCCGTGGATTTGTAAAATACAAATTCGCGCTTGACCGATTCCTGGAGTTGTGCAGGGGTTGTGGAACTGACAACTAATTGGCGGAATCGATCGAGAGAACGCCGAACTCGATCGCGCGTAACTCCTGCGACTGGATAGCGGCTGTAAGCAGTGGCGGCGGCCGATGTATTGAGATAGCGGAGGCTGTTGTCCATCGACTTTAACAGCAATTCCCGATCGCCCGGTTTGCCATTTTCGCCCCAGATTTGAGCGTCAAAGGCGATATCATCCGACTCGCCAGCTTGCAATTGATTTAGACTAATTGGTTGCAGTGGCGGGGCTGCAACGGCGGGCACCGAAAAAGCGATCGCCAAAACGCAACAGGCGATGGCTAATAGCTGATAGCGAAAAATCTTGCTCAATTTCCAATCTTTCCTACTCAATTGATACTTTTCCTTATTCATCGTATCGTTCGACGCTAGAAGTAAATACCGGTTCTACGCGAATTGCGAGAACGCTGGTAGGCCGAACTACCATGTATTCGCCTTGAATATTTTTGATCGGGACATTAACAAATTCTGACGAATCTTGTTTGGGAACCAGAGTTTTATACCACTGTTGAAAATCTTGCAGCGTTGAAAAACGGATTTCTTCGCGGTGGCCGCCTTCAAGCAGCAGGTGCACGGAATATTCGCTGGGAGTTCTAGGCATAGGAGATAGGGAGAGTTGTTGGAGGACAATCTAAAATCTAAAATCTAAAATCTAAAATTGATGTGGTTGCCCTCAAGCAGCAGGTGCAGGGAATATTCGCACTTGTGTTCTAGGCATATCTGTATTTTAGATTTTTGATTTTAAGCTTTTGGAACGATTCCATATTTTACCCCTTCCTCGGCGCATTCCCTCATCTAGTAGGTTGGATTGAGGGAGAGGGAGAGACTGGGAGACGGGGAGAGTGCGAGAGTTGTTGCAGGAAAATCTCAATCTAAAATCTAAAATCTAAAATCTAAAATCGATTGACGGCGGCCCCCATCTGCGGCTACGCTGTGAAATTAAGGCTGCTTTGCTCAAAGAGGAAGCAGCCCGCGTCGCTCAAAAATCTAGTTGCACTGCCCAAAGCTGCTACCAACAGCAATGGACAGCTAACCGCCAAACTGATTACGCCAGTATGGAGGCTAATGGAGAATTTTAACACTCTGTGTAGCCGCCCTGCTCTGTGTTAACGTGCGGGGCGGCTGGGTTTTTGGGTTTTCCTAGAAAACCAAAAACCAGGAGACCATATTATGTCACAGGAATTCGTACCTGACGATAACTTGTCCGCGCGTCCAAATTCCGACTCAGCAGTATCGGAACAGGAAGTCGTGCGGATAACGGTTGTCGGTTCCCGCGCAGCCGTGTTAGAAACCATCCACACCTTGTACCGACTGGGATTTGCCCAAGTCGGGGATTGGAGTCCGCCACAGCGAGGCGCACAGCCGGGACAAGTGATAAGCGTACTCATTCGCCGATCGCGCAAAGCTTAAAAATAGGCTGAAATACGCTAGGGACACGGCAATGCCGTGTCTTCAATCGCCGCGGCTACATAGCTGGATCTCTGATTGTCACATCCTCGGAGGGTGATGGCGTCCCGCCCCGCAAGCTACGGGAAATTTCATCATCCAACCCGGTTAATTCTACCCGTTCCCCAGAGTCAGGACACGGTTTGGCTGAAGTCTCTACAATGATTAATCAGGCGGAATACCGGGATTGTGTATTTTAGAACACGATTTGACCGCAACACTTAAAATAGTCTTGATTTACCGATCGACCGCACCCTTTTCTCATCAATATTTCTGGTTAGCTGGGGGTGTCTGTCAGCCGGAGTTGCGAGGTTCTGCTTCCAAAATGCTGAGAATGGTGCACAATTTCAAATTAACAACAAAACTTGCACTATTTTGAGTAAGCTTTGGGGGGAACAGCTCAGAAAGCCTGTTTCTAAGACTGATGCAAAATATCAAATTAATCCTCCACCTTGTCCAATTACCAATTACGAACCTATGCCCCGTCGTCAAGACTTAAAAAAAATTCTTCTCATTGGTTCCGGCCCAATTGTTATCGGTCAAGCGTGCGAATTTGACTATTCAGGGACACAAGCTTGCAAAGCTTTGCGAGAAGAAGGTTTTGAAGTAGTGTTGGTCAATTCCAACCCTGCAACGATTATGACCGATCCGGAAACTGCCGATCGCATTTACATCGAACCTCTAACGCCGGCCATCCTCGAACAAATCATTGCTAAAGAAAGACCTCAAGCAATTTTACCGACAATGGGCGGTCAAACGGCGCTAAATTTAGCAGTTGCAGTCGCTAAAAATGGCGTTTTAGAAAAGTACAATGTCGAGTTGATTGGTGCTAAATTGCCAGCAATTGAAATGGCAGAAGATCGGCTATTATTTAAGGAAGCGATGGCGCGAATTGGCGTCGCAGTTTGCCCTTCGGGAATTGCTAACACTCTCGACGAAGCCAAAGCAATTGGTCACCAAATCGGCAGTTATCCGTTAATTATTCGTCCTGCTTTTACAATGGGAGGGACGGGAGGTGGCATTTCTTACAATCAAGAAGAGTTTGAAGAAATGGCCCAAGGCGGGATTGATGCCAGTCCAGTATCGCAAATTTTGATCGAACAATCTTTGATTGGTTGGAAAGAGTACGAACTCGAAGTAATGCGAGATTTGGCAGATAATGTGGTGATTATTTGTTCGATCGAGAATCTCGACCCGATGGGCGTCCACACCGGCGATTCTATCACCGTCGCCCCGGCGCAAACTCTTACAGACAAAGAATATCAGCGCCTGCGGGATGCTTCGGTGAAAATTATCCGCGAAATCGGAGTTGAAACCGGCGGTTCCAATATTCAATTTGCCGTCAATCCTGTCAACGGAGATTTCATCGTTATTGAAATGAATCCTCGGGTTTCCCGTTCCTCCGCCTTGGCCTCGAAAGCAACGGGTTTCCCCATTGCAAAAATGGCGGCAAAATTAGCGGTAGGTTACAGCCTAGACGAAATTTCCAACGATATTACCAAGAAAACTCCGGCGTCTTTTGAGCCGACAATTGACTACGTGGTGACGAAGATTCCCCGATTTGCCTTTGAAAAGTTTCCCGGTTCCGAACCGACTCTGACAACGCAAATGAAGTCTGTTGGGGAGGTAATGGCGATCGGGCGCAGCTTCAACGAATCCTTCCAAAAAGCCCTGCGGGGATTGGAAACAGGCCGCGCAGGTTTCGGGTGCGACAAACCGGAAAAGTTGCCGAGTTTGGAACAAATTCGCGCCGGATTGCGGACGCCAAATCCCGATCGGATTTTTACAGTTCGCCACGCGATGATGATGGGAATGTCGGTGGAAGATATCTTCGAGTTTACAGGAATCGATCCTTGGTTTTTGGATAAAATGCAGGAATTGCTGGAAACTGAGAAGTTCTTGAAACGAACGCGGTTGGACCAGTTGACAAAAGAGACAATGTTTGAAGTAAAGCAGTTGGGATTTAGCGATCGCCAAATTGCTTACGCCACCAAAACATCGGAAGATCAAGTCCGCGCTTACCGCAAACAGTTAGGCGTAATTCCGATTTACAAAACAGTCGATACCTGTGCCGCTGAATTTGAAGCGTTTACACCGTATTATTATTCCACCTACGAAGCGGGAGCGGCAATTTGGGAATTGGGCGATGAAGAAAAGAAAGTTTCGCCTGTAGGCCACAGTCTCGCACCGGAGTCGGAAGTTTTGCCTTCTACCAAGCGAAAAGTGATGATTTTAGGTGGCGGGCCGAACCGGATCGGTCAGGGAATTGAGTTTGATTACTGCTGCTGTCACGCTTCCTATTCCCTAGGAGAAGACGGCTTTGAGACAATTATGGTCAACTCAAACCCGGAGACGGTTTCGACGGATTATGATACGAGCGATCGCCTGTATTTTGAACCGCTAACAAAAGAAGATGTTCTCAACATCATCGAAGCCGAAAATCCAGAAGGAGTAATTATTCAGTTTGGCGGCCAAACGCCGCTGAAATTAGCGGTTCCTTTACAAAAATCTCTGGAAAATCACCCCGATGTACAAACAAAAATCTGGGGAACTTCGCCGGATTCCATTGATACTGCAGAAGACAGGGAGCGATTTGAAAAGATTCTGCGGGAATTGGATATTCAGCAAGCTGCTAACGGTTTAGCCCGCAGTTTTGAGGATGCTTTAATAGTAGCTCAACGGATCGGTTATCCGGTAGTGGTGCGACCGAGTTACGTATTAGGCGGGCGAGCCATGGAAATTGTTTATTCCGATACGGAATTGGAACGTTACATGACCTATGCCGTGCTGGTAGAACCCGATCATCCGATTTTAATTGATAAGTTCTTGGAGAACGCGATCGAGGTTGATGTAGATGCGATCGCCGATGTTACTGGTAATGTGACGATCGGCGGTATTATGGAGCACATCGAGGAAGCGGGAATCCACTCCGGCGACTCTGCTTGTTCTATCCCTTACCAAACGCTTTCTGATGCAGCTTTGGCAACAATCCGTCGCTGGACTGTAGAATTAGCAAAATCCCTGAAAGTAATCGGGTTGATGAATATTCAATTTGCTGTTCAAGGGGAAGAAGTTTTCATCTTGGAAGCTAACCCGCGCGCTTCTCGGACAGTACCTTTTGTGTCCAAGGCGATCGGAGTTCCCTTAGCAAAAATGGCCTCGCGAGTCATGTCTGGCAAAACTCTAGAAGCTTTGGGTTTTACTGAAGAGATTATACCCACTCATGTTTCGGTAAAAGAAGCTGTATTGCCCTTTGCTAAGTTCCCGGGCGCTGATACCTTGTTAGGGCCAGAAATGCGATCGACCGGCGAAGTCATGGGAATTGACACTGATTTTGGCAAAGCCTTTGCCAAAGCTCAACTCGGCGCGGGACAAATGATGCCGCTGTTTGGAACCCTGCTGGTTTCGATGCGCGATCGCGACAAACTAGCAGTTGTACCCGTTGTCAAGGAATTCTTAGAATTGGGTTTCAGAGTAGTCGCAACTCACGGGACACGCAAAGTTTTGCGAGAGCAAGGTTTAGAGGTAGATTTGGAATTAAAACTGCACGAAGGGCGGCCGAATTTGTTGGATTCGATCAAGAATGAGAAAATTCAACTAATTATCACCACACCTTCCGGCGAAGAATCCCGAGCCGACGGAATCTTTATCCGCCGCACAGCTTTGACTTACAAAATCCCGATTATTACGACAATAGCCGGTGCCAAAGCGACAGCAGCGGGAATTCGATCGCTCAAATCCCACCCGATGGAAGTAAAAGCAATTCAAGACTATTACCCGCAAACCTAGACTGCGAAACACCCTATGTTTAGGGTGTGCAGGGCGCACTATTAGTGTCAACTTAAGCTTTTAGTCCGCCAGTCCTCTCGCTCACCCGGCACTCCGCCAGGGAATGAATTCCCTGTCTTATAGCGAAAGTCCTCTCAAAGAGGACTGAAGAACTCATTAGTCCTCATAGCGAGGACTTTCGCTTGGAGGTTCTTGTTGAAACCCCTGCCGGACAGAGGGTTTAACGTTAAGTTCACACCAATGACCGCGCACCTTATCCTAAACATAAGGTGCGCGTCACCAAAACCTAATCTGCATCGGAATCCAAAACTCCGCTAGACAGCATCAACCTCGGCCAAACTAACAAGAAAAAACCCATCCAAGCTAATAAAGGAAGCGCGACTAAAACAGTTATCCAAACAGTTTTTAATAAAAACCAACTACCGCTAATCAGGCTAGTACCAGTTAAAAGAATCGACCAAGGCTGACACCACCAAGGTTTGTAACTCCAAGGGCTAATAGCTTTTTGATCGGAAAGTTTTTTATCAGAAAGAGATTTCATATTTTCAGTTATTTTTTATGGAGAATAGTCTGGCTAGCTGGATTAACCGAAGTTAAACATTCATCACCTCTTCTGCTGTCAGGGTTAATTCGGGAAAAGTCCGCGACACAATTCGTTCACTGCCCTTGAACGCGCTTCTTTGATAGTTGCCCTCTGCATCTAAAAGGTGGACAAATACAGTTGGAACTTTGGGATTTCCCAGAAATTCCCTGCTACCAATTGCTAAATAATCGACAATCCAATACTCAGGAATTCCGAGGCGCCGATCTTCGTCCAATTTGTCTATATAATCGTCCTCCCAATTTGTTGATGTTACTTCCACAGCCAATTGAATTGGTTCTCGTAAGGCAGAATAAGCAGAACGGTTCGATCGCCACAAATCAGGCTCGATTACGCTGACATCCGGTCTCCGCCCTTGTTCGATGCCGGCTTTACTTACAGTTCTGATAACGGCGGTATTTTTGACTACATAATTTAAACTTAGCCGTTTAATTTGATCTTTAAATGAGTCAGACGTAAAATCAGCAACATCATCATGATTTCTTGTGGAATTCCTCTCTACAATTTCTCCATTTACCAGTTCATAGAGTCCATCTTCTGGACATTCTACAAGGAATTGGTCAAAGGTTAATTTCTGTGTGACTGTTGCAATCATAAGATTTATCCTTATTTTGCAGTAATACTATTAGTCTATATTACCACAGGCCGGAAGAAATTTGTTTTTTTGACGGCAGACATCCAATTCTCAAATCTAAAATATACAATCAAAAATCTAAAATCGATTCACGTAAATGGTAAAATGCGATCGCCCTAGCAATTTGCACTTAAATTTGTTACTGACTTGATAGAGTAAAGTAACAAACCTAGAAATCGAGCCACTCCCAGGTCAACCCCGAACCATGAGACTAGACGAAGCCGTAGAATTTGCCGAAAACCCAGAGCCGCGCTGTCCCTGCGTCCTCCTGCTGGACACCTCCGGCTCCATGCAAGGCGCACCCATAGATGCCTTGAATGAGGGGCTGGAAATCTTTAGGAATGACCTAATTAAAGACGAACTAGCTAAAAAGCGAGTCGAAGTCGCGATTATTTCATTTGACAATCATATCAAAGTCGTGCAAGACTTCGTGACCGCCGACCAGTTCGAGACGCCACTGCTGACAGCTCAAGGACAAACCCACATGGGCGCAGGCATTCAGCAAGCGCTAGACACCATTGCCGCCCGCAAATCCGAATACCGCAACAACGGCATTACCTACTACCGCCCGTGGGTATTCATGATTACCGACGGCGAACCTCAAGGCGAATCCGACGATGTGGTGGAAATAGCAGCACAGCGGATTAAAGAGGAAGAAACTAACAAGCGCGTGGCATTTTTTGCAGTCGGAGTGGAAGGTGCTAATATCCCCCGTCTCGCGCAAATTGTCGAGCGCACGCCTGTAAAATTGAGAGGATTAGACTTTAGAGAGATGTTCATCTGGCTGTCGGCTAGTATGCAGAGAGTTTCTCACTCAAAAATTGATGAACAAGTAGCACTGCCACCACCCGGATGGGGAACTGTTTAGTTATTAGTTGGAAGTCATTGGTCATTAGTAAGTGACAAGCGCTAAGGTGCGGTGTGCATGGAGCCCTACATAATAAGTAAGGTGTGGTGTGCATCGCCACCTAATTAGGGATAAATAAACCCGTCCAGAGTTTGCATAGTTGTGAATTTACGAAGTTTTGAGTTAAAGAGTTATTAATGCAGAATTCATCCTTCAATTGGCAAGTTGTAGCGGCATCGGTGATAGGTACGAGCCACGAAAAAAGATCGCAGCCCTGTCAAGATGCCCACTGCTGGCGTCTCTTGCCGAACGGTGTTTTGGTAGCCGCAGTTGCCGACGGCGCGGGCTCGGCAGCACTCGCAGAAGTTGGGGCGAAAATTGCTGTGGAAGCGGTTGTTGAAACGATTTGCCAGCAACAGGAAAGGCTGCCTCAACATGACGACGAATGGCAAGTATTCTTGACAGCATCACTGCAAGTCGCGCGGGCGCAGGTGGAAGCAGAAGCGGCTGTGCGGGAAGTGGCTGCGAGAGATTTAGCCTGCACTTTAATTGCGGTTGTTGCGACGCCGGAATTAATCGCAGTTGCTCAAATCGGCGACGGTGCGGCGGTAGCAGGTGACAGTGTAGGAAATGCGATCGGCCTGACTGTACCTCCATGCGGCGAATACATCAACGAAACTATCTTTTTGATTTCGCCAAATGCGATCGAAACAGCGCAATTTCAGGTACTGCGGGAAAAACTGCGGCACTTGGCAGTTTTTTCCGACGGCTTGCAAATGCTAGCTCTCAAAATCCCGGAAGGCACGCCGCACGGGCCGTTTTTTGCGCCTTTGTTTCGGTTTTCTGGCGAGTGGAAAGAAGAGGAAGATGCGAAACAGCAGTTAGAGTCATTTTTGCGATCGCCCCGCGTTTCCGAACGCACCGATGATGACTTAACATTATTGTTAGCAACTTTTTCGAGTAATGTCTGATTTGTTCAAATCAACTTACAAAAGCCGGATAAAAAGTTATGACAGCTCCACGAATTAGTGCCAGAAGCTTGTTGCGAGAAACATTTGCTACTACGGGGCCTCTATACGCTCCCCTGTTGATAATCAACTCTCCCAGTTTGATATTTGCCGCGCTCAATAGTTTGGGCAAGCTAGGTTCAGCAGGTGTTGCCTTCAATATTATCTACTGGTTCGTGGCACTTCCTTTGTTGTCGGGAGCCATGATTTTCTACACTTACCGAAGTTTGACAAAAAATAACGTAACTGTGGGTCAGGCTTTCAATCAAGCAAACAGAAGATTGCTGCCACTCATTGGGGTTTATATTATGTGTTTCCTGCTGGTGTTCGCTGGCTGCATTGCACTAATAATTCCCGGGCTTTATGTATCATATCGCTTAATATTTTCATTGTACGCTACCGTCATTGATAACTCTTCGGTGATCGACAGTCTTAGCAGCAGTTGGGAATTAACTAAAGGGCGCTGGTGGCTGGTATTTCGATCGTATTTTCTGATACTTTTTGTTGTTTTCGTGCCAATATTGTTGATTGTCCTATTAATCAGTTCGACGGGAAATTTGCTAGCATCTAAGCTTGTGGCTAATGTACTCGGATTTTTAGCCGGATCGTTGATGAATGTTTATTTGGTTTTATTGTACCTGCGCCTGCGGGCATCGGCAGCAACTATTCAATAGACATCTCCTAAAGATCAAGTCAAGGGCTGTCAGGATACCTACCCCTGAACAATTGTTGGAAATGTCTAATGAGCGGTGAAAATTTGGCGCGGTTCTATAATAAAATCGAGGTGTCAACAATTCTGCTTTAGTTTGTACAGTAGGTCGTCGTTTGCAAGCACAAGAGATTAAGGATAAGCTCAACTCCCTAATTAGCGCAGCAGATCCAATAGATCCCAGTTTGGCGAGAAGATTGGATGAAATCAATCGCTGGGTGAAAGATGTTAAACCCGGTTCGCTAACGGCTAAAAAATTTGTGATGGCTTTTTTGCTGCAGCTTATCCGAGATTCTCAGGTTTGGCTGGCCGTTCAATCTCTACCTTCGGAAATAGAAAAAAAAGCCGCTTTTGAGTTAATGACTCCTGGGGAAAGGTATTGGTACAGCTATCTATTTCCTAAATGGCTGAGCGAAACCGATCGCAAATTTTACATCTGGAAACAAAAACTAAAAGCCGGTAAATTCGATCCGGGTGACGATCTCGTCATTCGTGCGATCGCAGCCCGAATTGTCGATCGCCAAGGCACTGTTTTGTATCGATATGTTGCCGATCTTTCTATGGCAACCGATTCCATCGTTAGCAGCCGCCAACAGCAGCCCCTCTGCATTCAAGTGACTACTCTTTCGGATGAATTCTCTGAACAAAAATATCATAATTGGCAACAAACTCTTCAAGATTGGGGGATTGACAGAGGATTATTTTTAAGTTATGATAAAAATGATGCAAATTTCTTGAACCAGTTAGTTAACATTGCATTATATAATAGTGATAATTTGCCCGCAGGTCGTTACCTCAAGTTCCCGTAAATCAAGCAGATATGCTGCTGAGAATAGTTCGACTGCTCCCAACTCGGTGAAAAAGAAATTTTGACTAACTCACATATTGCACCATTCTCGACAATGCCAAAAGCCTAGTCCCCAGACAGCTTCCCGCAAAAGCGAAGGCGGAGCAAGATTCTTCCTCCCCTTTTCTGGTTCCGGGAGGGGTCTGCCAGACGGCGACAACAGGTGCTGGATACGAAGGCTAAGCAACGGGAAGATTTACCGCAGCAATCAATAAGAGTGAAATAACTAGCAACTCGGCCTAAATTGAATTGAGATTTGATTTAATCGCCGTGAATTGTTGGAAATCAAATCAAATTACATCAAAATCAAATACTATGACTGTACAAGGTACGAACGCAGTTGAAAATAACTTGCAGAAAGTCTGGGAAGAATTGGAAGCCGCCAGAATAATGCAGGATGAATGGATGAATTACGGGGTAGATTTTGTGGATTTGTATGTGGAAGATGCGGGCGGTGATTGGTTGGAAAAGTGGGGTAAATGTGAAGAAGAATTAGAGCGAATTAAACATAATGTAGATATTGAAGCAGTCAAAGCAGCGATCGACATTCCCAGCTTTCAGCAGACTAAACTGCTGGAAATCGCCTTGAATTGCCGTTACTATACCAGCGATTACTCCGATCGCCCCGAGGAGTCTCCCGCTTGGCAAGACGTTAAGTACAAACGGCTGTCACTCTTAGGCGGGGCGGTTTTCGGTGCTGTTGTTACCGATTACCTGTACCGCGAATATCCAGAACTCGCTCCAGATGCGATCTCAACTTTAAAAGCTCGTTTAGCAGACCCGAAAAAACTGGCGGAATTTGCACAAAATTTGAAGTTAAACCAACTCGGTTGGCGCGTATGGAATCGGAAACAAACAGACGAAAGCGAGTACAATAGATTGCTTTCGGAGACTTTTGAGGCTTTGTTTGGCGCGATTTACTTGGAGTTTGAGCGGAATTTTTTCTGTGGGGGAAACTGGCTGATTCAGCACTTGATTGAACCAATTGTTAGCCAGCAGGGGGATTTAACTCAGCGGCGACAAATAGGGCCCGAAAACGAGCTGAAACGGCGGGAAATTCTGGGTGCGGATATTCTAGAGGCGATCGCGATCGACTATTTGTACAACCGCTTTCCCGAACGCAGCGCCAGCCAGCTAACTCGCTGGAAAAATATGTTAGTGGCTAAAAAGATTTTTCCCAAAGACTTTAAGGCAAAATTAGGCAGTCATTACCTAGAGTTGGAGAGCAATTTCTCGCGTACCCGCGACTGGTTGGTGGATAACTTTATCAAAAGTGCAGTTGACGAACTGCTAGAGGAAAGCGACACTCAACCAGAATATCTGATTGACAGTGCGAACCCCGAATCGCTGCCAGAATTGGTCAGCCGGATTACAGACAAAAAGTGGAAAAATGAATTTGTGAGAGTTGTCAGCATTTTGCAACCGGCTGACGAACTTTTGCTGCTGATGCAACAAAAATTAGACAGTATGGCGGCTAAAGATGAAACTTTGCAGCAGTTACTAATCTGGGCAAATCACAAGTCTCAGTTAGTGCAAAGGAATTTTAAACCAGTCGAAAATCGCGCTTTTTATGTAGCCTTAGTTTGCGTCCTCGATTTGGCTTTGACTCGCGTCCTCGATCCGAGTCAGAAGTTTGATAGATCGAAAGTTCGCAAGTTTCGGAATTGTTTGGCAAAAACTGGAAAAAATGTAGAATTTGCAGATGTTAACGAGTCTCTGAAATTGGCTTTTGATAATAATGATGTGGCGGGTATTTTGGTTGGCATTTGGGCGCTGGATCTTGAACCAGAAATTAAACAACTGCTGGCACAATTTCAGACTGAGATGCCTGATTTGCAAAACTGGAAAAACTGGCGCAAAGAGTTCGGTAGCTGTTGGCTGGCAAAATTCAAAACTGCGATCGGCTACAATCGAGACTTTCGCCCCCAACAGAAAACTTTGCTGAAACAGTATTACTATGCCCACAACTTGCTGGTGGAATGCCTCAACAGCGATAATTGTCAGGTGACACCGGCCGTCAGACAAAAAATTGAGGATAAAATGTTGTTATTGTCGGTGGATTTGAAGCTGGTTTATATTTAATTTTGATAGCGCGGACGGGCGGGACGCCCATCCCACCAACAGCAACAGGGCTTACCCACTTCCACCCAAGAAACCGGGTTTTTTACCGAATCTGCGGGCTGCAACGCCTCTTTTGGTGAAAAACTCGGTCTCTCGTCACCGATGCCTAAGTCATAACAAAGTTGACACTCCCGGGCCTAAAGGCGGGGGGATTCTTGGTTCTGGCGACATACCTTAAAACTATCTATCCTTGCGGCAATACTTAAACCAAATATCCGTTCAAAGGAACCAAATATTGAGCCTAATTTAGTTAGTCCCAGAGGGTTTTATCTCCCCAAGCGTTCGAGAATTACTTCTCATGTTACCGGATGCCCTACGGTACGTTTTAACTTCCAAAAATTTACTTTTCTGGTTTTGGCTTACGTTAGTCAGCCTAGCTATGTTTTTCGTGGTTTTCGCCACCCACTAACCATTATTGTTTTCCGACCAGTCGTTTGAGCTTGGTGTCTCATGTGTATCGGCGGTTATTCTACCTGTGGTATAAGTGTCATTGTACTCTACCTTAAATAGAAGGCAAGGAAATTTGAAAAATAGATACTAACGCAACTAAACGATTAAAACAAAAATCGGCAATCAATTAAAGCCTTCCTATAAGGACGGGGCTTTAGACCCAATTATTTTGGTAAGATTTAATGGGCAAGTCAAATTTATTGAGTGATGGCTTCCAAATCCTGTATCCCCTAACGGAATTATATGCAGTTGCAGCGCCAATTTAGCGGACAACTGATTGCGATCGACACCAAAACCGCGATCGCCAGTGGCGGTGAAGGTCGCATCTACCCGATCGCCCAAGACTCGTCCCTTGTAGCAAAAATCTACCACAAACCGACAGACGAAGACGGCGACAAACTCACAGTCATGTTCAGTATGCCGCCGGATGCGCCGATCGCGGAACCCGGGCACGCTTCCATTGCTTGGCCGATCGATTTGCTGCATACTGTCGGCGGGCGAGAAAAAATTGTCGGTTTTGTGATGCCGCGCGTCAACAAAGTGATGCCGGTACACACTTTTTACACTCCCAAAACCAGGCGCGAACAAAAACCTCTATTTAGCTATCTTTACCTCCACCGTACCGCCAGAAATCTCGCCTCGGCTGTAAATGCCCTCCACGTCAGGGGTTACGTCATCGGCGACGTAAACGAGTCGAACATTCTGGTGACGGATACGGCGTTGGTAACGCTGGTAGACACGGATTCGTTTCAAGTCCGCGATCCTTATACGGGTTACGTTTATCGGTGTCCCGTGGGGAAACCCGAGTTTACGCCGCCAGAGTTGCAGGGCCAGACTTTCCGCGATATCGATCGAGCTCCAGAGCACGATTTGTTCGGTTTAGCAGTATTAATTTTTCAATTGCTGATGGAAGGTACGCACCCGTTTTCGGGAGTTTATCTCGGTAGCGATGAACCACCGCCTTTGGAAGCGAGAATTCGATCCGGCCATTTCCCCACAGGTACGAAGCGGATTCCCTACCGCCCGATGCCGGCTGCGCCTCCTTTTGAGATGCTGCATCCGCGGCTGCGGCAGATGTTTATCCGCTGTTTTGAGGAAGGGCACGGCAATCCTGCGGCGCGCCCGGATGCGAAAACTTGGGTGAATGCGATTCGGGAAGCGGAAGATGCTTTGGTTACTTGCAGCAAAAACACTCAGCATAAATACGGAAATCATCTCAGTCGGTGCCCTTGGTGCGATCGGGCAAAACTCCTCAAAGGGCGCGATCCGTTTCCTTCGCGGCAAGCAGTCAACAACGGATTGCACTTGCAGCCCGCGAAAACGAAGCGTAAAAAGCCCCAACCACCGCCCGTCGTGATGCAGCCCGCAGTGCGCCGGCAACAGCCCTCCACGGGGCTGTCGCGCCCCATCGGCCAGTACGCAGTGCCCTTGCTGCCGATGCCGATGTCTCCTCGGAGTCGGACTCCGGCGCCTCGGGTTCCCGTGGGCAAGTTTGAGCGCATTGTTCAGGATGCTGCTTGGGGAGGTGTTTGGGGCAGTTTGTGTTTGGCGGCGATCGGGGGGATTTATTCGGTAATAGCTGAGGGCGGCGGCGCTATTTTGGGGGCGATTTTTGTTGGTACGATTTGGGGCTGTTTTTTTGGGATGATGTGGGGCGTTTTTACTTTGGCGCCGAATCAGATTTGGCGGAAGTGGGGCGGAGTTGTGGTGGGGGCGGCTTGGGGCGCTTTTTTGTTGGCGGCGATCGGCGGTGCGGTGTTTGGCGCGATTAATAGCACTCCGGGAATCGGGGAGAGAATTTTGGCTGGGGCGGGGGTTGGTGCCGTCTGGGGCTGTGTTTGGGCGAGTTTTCGGCCTCCTCTGGCGCTGCCGGCAGGGAGGGTGTGGGGCCGGCGCGGAGGGTATTTGGGGGCGGTCTGGGGCTCGTTTGTGGGGACTCTGGCTGGTGTTTTGTTGGGGGCTGGGTTGGTGGTTTGGCAGCAATACGGTGTCCAGATGCGGCCGGTGAATGAGTTTGCGGGTTTGTTGCTGGGTGTGGCGATCGTGGCGGCTGGTGTGGGTTCTGTTGGAGGTGTGGTTTCTGGGGGTTTCTTGGGTTTGTGCGGGTTTTCGCCGAAGTTGCCGATTTCGTTTCAGCCTTCGGGCTTGAAGGGTGGGACTTTGGGGGCGATTTGGGGCAGTTTTTTGGGGACTTTTGCGGGTGCTGTGTTGGGGGCGTTGGTTTCTGCGATGTTTCCGGCTGTTAGCGCTGGGGTGCCGGTGCAGTTGGGGCCTGTGGCGGGGGCGATCGTCGGGGCTGGTTTGGGGGCGATTTGGGGGGTGGTTTCGGGTACTGTTTGGGGGGCTTTGGGCAAGTGGTGAAGAAAGAAGCAACGATGTAAATTTGCAACCGCAGATATTTCTCTGCAAGCTATTACCCAAGCGCCTCAACAAAGCGTGCGATTTCCAGCGCTTGACGTTTCGGGCCCGCACATCGAACCGAACCTCTACTTGAATTTAACTTAGTCTTAACTTAAACTTAACCTGAATTCCCTAGTAAATCTAGCAACTAACCGGAGTTAGATTGAGTCAGCCTGCCACGCCAGGGAATGCGTGCGCGTGAAGAGCCAGTTCTAGTAGGAGTACAGGCAATGAGTTCTATCTTTTTCAGCCCCAACGATTGGCAAACAGTCACCTTTAGGCTGACGGCTGCACTACTGGTAGGCTTCGCGATCGGTATGAACCGCCAGCAGCCAGGTAGACCAGCAGGTTTAAGAACCTTTATGATTGTGAGTCTAGGCGCAGCTATATTTGTAATGATTCCTTTGCAGATGGATGGCGACAGCACCTTTTCCTCTTCCAATGCTTTGAGCCGAACTATCCAAGGAGTTGCCACAGGGGTAGGCTTTCTGGGGGGCGGAATCATTCTGCAACAAACTCAATACCCAGTGGGTAAAGCTGAAGTAAAAGGATTAACTTCCGCCGCAACTATTTGGTTGGCTGCCGGATTAGGTGCAGCGGCAGGCTGCGGTTTGTGGGTGATGAGTTTGATAGGAACGCTGTTTGCACTCTTGGTTTTGAGTGGCGTCAAACGGCTTAAGAAGTCTGCCTTGATTCGTGCTTATGCTAACAGCCAACCCAAAACACGAGTCAAAGATGCCGCCTCAGTGCAAGATCGGCAGCCAGAATAACTGAGCTTCCCTTTTAAAAAGTACAACATATACTCACCACGGTCAAAGACAATGGTGAGTAGCTGAGTAC
The DNA here is from genome assembly GCF_036701945.1 of Microcoleus sp. MON1_C1. Lineage (NCBI taxonomy): Bacteria > Bacillati > Cyanobacteriota > Cyanophyceae > Oscillatoriales > Microcoleaceae > Microcoleus > Microcoleus sp. MON1_C1. The sequence continues at coordinate 97,538 of NZ_JAUBRO010000014.1, forward strand.
CTTTTGCGGTTAATTGCTCTGGCTTGAAGCTCCGAAATTTTTAGGTTAAAATAGAATTCAAATCTTGTTTATGGGTGAGAGAATCCTGAGTAAGTAAGTCCGGTATTGCTGTCTTAAACCCCGAAAAATCGGAGTAATACTTAGAATATAAACAATTCTTTTTGCCATACTCTTTGAACTAGGTTTCAAGCGATTATTGCGCTATCAAACAAATCCCGATACAGGAAAATGTGAGTTGTAAGCTTTTCTCAAGCCAATTTTTACTTAAGATGACAGTGACAATTCGGCTTTTCAATCAAAGACTCAACCAAAGCATTCAAAGCAACCGCCGCCAACAACCCGCCGCCAAAAGTCCCCACAGTCGTAATATAAGCAACGCCCGATCGCACTAACCGCCGTTTCGCCACCGGAGAATGACTAAAACCGATCGGCATACCAATTACCAAAGCCGGTTGCAGTTGCCCACTCTCGATCGCCTCGCAAACCGCCATCAGCACAGACGGCGCATATCCTATCACCAATATACATCCCTTTTCCAGTTTCAACAACTTTTCAAACCACTCACGCTGCTGCCAGAATTCCTGTTCCGCTTCCGCCGCCGCATTGATGTGCGGGTCATCAATTAAAGTTGCAATACTTGTTCCCAAATGCGCCAATCTTGTCCGATCCAAAGCCGCAAAAACAGGCGGCACATCAGCCACAATTTGACACTGATTTTTCAAAGCTTCCCGCGCCGATTTAATCGCCGTTTCGCTCAACTTCACAAACGGCAGCAGCGAACAATCTCCGCAGGCTAACACCAGTTTAGAAAGCAAGTCTACCTCAATTTCCGAGCGATCGCGCAAATCCGGCAACAAATGCTGCAACGACTCCCCAAAATCCTCCGGGTGAGTGTGCGCCCCCGCATCCCAACCCTCCCAAAGTTGTTCCAACTCATCCAACCCCCCCTCAGTTTCCGCCTGCAACAGCCTTAATTGCGCCAGGGCGTCGGCTTGCACCGCTTGACAGGAAATATCCCGTCCCAGCAATCCTTCCAGCGCCGAAGCCGTTTCTCTGAGGCGAACAATTTGCTGAATAACCGACAGATATTGCCGTTGCAGAGTTGCCATCAGCGCATCCGGGGAAGCATCCGCGTCTGTTTCTAATAGTTTGCGGATGTGAGACAGTTGAAAGCCTTGCTGCTTGAGTGCAACTATTCTTTGGAGTCTTTGCACGTTGCTGCGGGTATACAATCTATAGTTAGAGGTCGATCGCACCGCCGGAGATAGCAGCCCCAAAGTGTGATAATGTCGCACCATCCGAGGGGTAATTGTGCCTTTTGCCGCTTCGGTAAGTTGTTTGATTGTCAGGTATTCTTGCATCCGATTTTGGGAATTTTGGGATTGTATATTTGGTTCTCGAATTCACCCAGAGTCCTAGGAGTGAATCAATTTCCCCCTCATAGCAGAAGTCGGTTAAAACTCACATTTTGTACCAATATCAATTACTTGTTTAGGAACAGGCAAGATGCCTGTTCCACAACAGATCAATTTTATTGTGGAACAGGCATCTTGCCTGTTCTTGAGAATCGTGCAACGTCTCAGTTAAAACCGACTGAAAGATTAAATTCAATTCTCAGCTATCTTCAGTCCTCTTTCAGAGGACTTGCGCTATGAGACAGGGAATTCATTCCCTGTCGGACTGTCGGACTCTGGGACTCAACGAGGGGCGAGTGGATGCTGGATTTATTTTGGTTTCACTCTTGACATTGACATTAATGTCAAGGTTTAGGGTAAAGGAGTCATTCTACCAAATCAAATTTCCCCCATGACTCCCAATTCCCTCCCCATTTCTCGCCTCTGGCGCCTCGCCGCAGAACATCCCGACGCTTTAACTGCCGCCCTGTGCGGAATTCTAGTAATCTTGGGTTCGCTAGCCCTGCAATTCGGCTGGCTGGGTGTAGCCGTGTTAATCTTACCCGCAGCTTATGTTATCGGCGGCTATTCCAGCACCCGCGAAGGCTTAACTACACTTTTTCAAGAACGCGAATTAGATGTAGATTTGTTAATGATTGTCGCTGCTTTGGGCGCGGCCGGTTTGGGGCTATGGCGGCAAGAATATCATTTAATTGTTGACGGTGCGGTGTTGATTTTAATCTTTGCAATTAGCGGCGCGCTGGAAGGTTATGCTATGCAGCGGACTGAACGCAGCATCCGCAGTTTGATGAGTTTGACTGCGGATACTGCTAGGGTGGTAATGTACGGCGGGGAACGAGAAGTTGCGATCGACAAATTGGAAATTGGCGATTACATTTTAGTCAAGCCCGGAGAAATCATCCCCACCGATGCGATAATTATTGAAGGCTACAGTGCGATCGATCAAGCCTCGATGACCGGCGAATCGATGCCCGTGGAAAAAACCAGCGGCGATGAAGTCTATGCAGGTACAATTAACGGTGTCGGGGCGTTGAAACTAGAAGTTCATAAAACTCCAGAAAGCAGCTTGATTCAGCGAGTGATTCGGCTGGTTCAAGAAGCGCAAACAGCAGCCCCGCCTTCTCAAATGTTTGTGGAAAAATTCGAGCGCGGTTATGCCAAATTAATTGTCGGTTTAGGCTTGCTGCTGGCAACTTTACCGCCCTTTGTTTTGGGCTGGAATTGGGAAGAGACAATCTATCGGGCGCTGATTTTCCTAGTAGTCGCATCCCCCTGCGCGCTGATGGCTTCGATTATGCCAGCGCTGCTTTCGGGAATTGCTAATGGGGCGAGACAGGGGATTTTGTTTAAAAGTGGCGCGCAATTAGAGATGATTGGTAAAGTCAGGGCGATCGCCTTTGACAAAACCGGAACTCTCACCACGGGAAAACCTGAAGTTATCCAAATTGTACCAGCAGCCGGATATACTGAAACAGAAGTTCTGCAATTGGCTGCAGCCCTAGAAGCTCATTCCGAACACGCGATCGCCTCTTCAATAGTCAGTGCCGCCCAGCAGCAACAGTTACAATTGTCAACCGCTACCGATGTACAAGCAAAAATCGGTCAAGGAATTGTCGGCAAAGTCAACAATCAAATCATTGCCATTGGTAAAGCCGAATTTGTCGAAGCAACTTCCGAATTAGCTCAAATCAGCCAGCAGTTGCAAGCCGAAGGTAAAACAGTTGTTTGGGTGGCAAAGGGCGCTCAGCTTTTAGGAATCATTGCAGTAGCAGATACCCTCCGCCCCGAAGCAGCAGCAACGGTAAAACGCTTGCAAAAATTAGGCGTAGAACATATAATTATGCTAACCGGCGACAACGAGCAAACAGCTCAACACATCGCCCGTCAATTAGGCATCAATGAAGTGTACGCCGAACTTTTGCCAGAAGACAAAGTGCAGGCAATTAAACAACTGCAAACCCAGTATCACACTGTAGCAATGGTAGGAGATGGCATCAACGACGCCCCCGCCCTCGCTCAAGCTTCCGTGGGAATTGCGATGGGTATTTCCGGGAGTGATGTTGCTTTAGAAACTGCTGATATCGTATTAATGGCAGATAAGTTAGAGCAACTAGCTCAAGCAATTAGTTTGGGTCGCCGCGCTCAAAATGTTGTCAAACAAAATATTGTTTTTGCACTCGGTTGCATTGTGCTGTTATTAGCGGCTAATTTTTTCGGAAATATCACCATGCCTTTAGGCGTCATCGGTCACGAAGGCTCTACAGTAATAGTAACCTTAAGCGGTTTGCGACTGCTGAGAAATTAGACACGAAAAACAGCTAAAATCGAGGCAGAGCAAGAGTGAAATTCGTTTCCAGGCCGAGCCCATTGGTGACACTTTAACGTTAAACTAACCGTCTCTCTTGTTTATATCGAAGCCTAGATCCCCCCAAACCCCCCTTAACAAGGGGGGGACAAGATTCTTCTCAAAGTCCCCCTTCTTAAGGGGGATTTAGGGGGATCGAGACTCAACAACAAGCGACATTTATTATGAGCTTCAGTCTTAAGCTGTTACCAATTGGCAGAGCCTGGGAACGAGAATCCGCTCCGCGTTCATCTGCGGTTAAAAATTCAAAATATTAAGAAAAAATACAATCTGTGTTTTGTTACTCAAAACACGCTACGGTCAAAAGTATTGAATCATACCAAAATCTGAAGTTGCTCGAAAATGCAATAAAAATTAACCTAGAACAAGTCTAGAAAATGGTATAGAACTGATTGCACCCAGAGCAATGGAAAACAAGTTTTCTGTTGGAGGCAATATGAACGAAAATGTCATTGGGGCCGCGCGGAACGTTGCAATTGTTGGCCCTTATTTAAGCGGTAAAACCGCACTGCTCGAAAGTTTGCTGTCGGTGACAGGGACAATTACCCGCAAAGGAAATGTCAAAGATGGCAACACAATAGGTGACAGTTCGCCGGAAGCGCGCGATCGCCAAATGAGCGTAGAAGTAAACGCCGCCACCGCTGAATATCAAGGCGTCCGCTTCACATTTCTCGACTGTCCGGGCTCGGTAGAATTTGTCCAAGAAACTTACAATGCGCTGATTGGTGTGGATGCGGCGATAATTGTTTGCGAACCCGTTGCCGATCGCACTTTAACCCTCGCACCCCTGTTTAAATTCCTCGACGATTGGGAAATTCCCCACTTAGTTTTCATCAACAAGATCGATCGAGCTTACACAGACGAAACTACTTGCGGCAGCAACTTCACCGAGGTGATCGACGCGCTCAAATCCGTTTCCAGTAGACCGATCGTACCTCACCAATATCCGATCGGCAAAAACGAACAAATCATCGGTTTTATCGACTTAGTAACCGAACAAGCTTACCACTACCATCCGGGCGCCGCCGCAGATCCCGTCCCGCTTCCAGAACACCTCAAAGCACAAGAAAGCGCAGCGCGGCAGCAAATGCTCGAAGAATTGGCGAATTTTGACGACCATTTACTCGAAGAATTGCTCGAAGAAATCAATCCCGACGCCGAAGAAATTACCCGCGATTTAAAGATGGAATTAGGCGCAGATTTAATTGTGCCAGTATTCATCGGCATCGCCGAACAAGATTTCGGCGTGCGGCCTCTGCTGGAAGCTTTGCTGAGGGAAGCGCCGACACCCGAAACTACAGCCGATCGTCGTGGCATTATACAAAGTGAAAACAAAGTTCTGGCTCAAATCCTCAAAACCTATTACACGCCGCAGGGAGGCAAACTATCGTTAGTGAGAATGTGGCGGGGGACGCTGGCAGACGGAGCAATTTTGAACGGCGTTCGAGTTAACGGTTTGTACCGCTTGACCGGCCAGCAAACGCACAGTTTGCAGTCCGCCAGCGCCGGGGAAATTGTGGCTTTGGCAAGGCTAGAAGGCTTGAAAACAGGCGATACGCTGGCGCAAGACCGATCGGAAGAATTGCCAAAAGCCGAAATCATCCCGCCTGTCTACGCACAGGCGATCGTCCCAGAAAAGCGCAACGATGAAGTTAAGCTGAGCTCCGCTTTAGCTAAATTGCTAGAAGAAGACCCATCTTTAGTCTGGGAACAGCACGGGGACACTCACGAAATTATACTTTGGGGTCAAGGCGAAATCCACCTGAAAGTAGCTTTAGACAGGTTGCGCCGCAAGTATAACTTGCCGATGGCGACTCACTTACCGCAAGTGCCGTACAAAGAAACCATCCGCAAACCCGCATCTTCCATCCACGGGCGCTACAAACACCAAAGCGGCGGACACGGACAATTTGGCGACGTGTACCTCGACATTCAACCGCAGCCACGCGGAGAAGGTTTCACCTTTAGCGACAAAATAGTCGGCGGCGTCGTCCCAAAACAGTACATTCCCGGCGTGGAAGTGGGAGTGCGCGAGTATTTGGATCGCGGCCCGCTGGGTTTCCCCGTGGTAGACGTAGCGGTGACGCTGACGAACGGTTCCTACCATTCTGTGGACAGTTCCGAACAAGCTTTCAAGCAAGCGGCGCGTTTGGCGATGCAGGAGGGAATGACCAAGTGCGAACCGGCATTGCTGGAGCCGATAGCCAAAGTTGAAATTTGCGCTCCGAACGAGTGTACATCAAAGGTGTTGCAGTTGGTCAGCGGACACCGCGGCCAAATTCTCGGCTACGAAGGAAAAAAAGGCTGGAAGGGATGGGATGCAGTTTCTGCTTATTTGCCGATCGCAGAAATGCAGAATTTGATCGTAGAATTGCGATCGCAGACAATGGGAGTAGGATTTTTTAATTGGGAGTTCGATCGATTGCAAGAAGTGCCGGAACCTTTAGCTAAGCGGGTTTTGCTAACAACTGGCGGCAATGGAAACGGTAACGGTAAAAGTTAGGTAATTGTCTTAAAAAACCCGGTTTCTTCAAGAAGCCGGGTTTTTGCACGAGTTGCTATTAAAGTTTATTGCGATCGATTCCCATTTACCTCACATCTTGCACCATTCTCAAGAACAGGCAAGATGCCTGTTCCACAAAGAGTGAATTTTCTTGTGGAACAGGCATCTTGCCTGTTCATAAAAAGCTTATTGAGAAGGGTGCAACATCTCAGATTTACCGGATTATTGAGTTAACTTACTTAACGCTGAAATAATATTTTCAGCTAGCATTAACGCAGTTCTCGCTTCTCTTTGTAAGTTAAACATAATATCTTCATAATCAGCTTTATTCCTAAGTTCTCTCAATCTGCTTAAATTTTCACCTATTTTGACCATATTTTTCAGTTGAGTTGGGTGGTATATAAATTCTTTTGCTACATATTGATGTTCGTTTATATCGCGATTATTACGAAAAAGTCTTGGGTCTTTTTCAATGTCGCGTAAGTAATTCCGCGCTAGGCAAAATGTCGAATAGTATGCTCTACTTATCGCCGATCGCAACTTGGCTTCCCTGTTACCTGAACAGTCACTATTTGTGGCAGCTAATTCTTGAGCTAAATTCAAATATTCAGACCAATCAAATCTCATTTTATTCCCATTCAAGCCTAATATGTAAATCATTTTTGGGGGCAGCTCTTTTAGCTTCGAGCCACCAACTATCATCAAGGATGTTTAACTTTGCAAAAGCTTCCTCGACTTCGAGTTTGGTGTAAATGGTAATCCACAGCGATCGCCAGTTGGCAATTTCAGGATCGGTTTTCACTTCCAAGCCTAATCTTGCCGTAGGAAATATCGCTAGAATGCGATCGTAACCTTCCAAAATCAAAGGTGCGATCGCTTCTTGTTCCATGATGATTTGAAAACTTTCTATAGGGTTTTCAACCGCGTACAGGCTTTTAATTTTATTAAAAGATGCAATTAAATTGTCAAAAGCTTTAGCTATTTCAGAGGGATTTTCCCTTTCTTCAGGCGGCTGAGGAAAAGAAGGGCTTAAATTTGCAGCATCGGTGCTGTAAATGCTGTCACTTGTCTCGTTGTAGCGTTTGTCTTTTGATTTTGCTTGGTACTGCTCTTTTAAGTCGAGGCGTTCTTTTGTGTAAATCTCGTTCAGAGTGTTGTTTTGTTCTGCTAATTTTTCTAAAGCCAATATCTGACGACTTATATTCTCTTCCAACTCGCCAAGCTGGACAGATGAATCTAGTTTAGCTAAAGCAGCACCAAGGGCTTGCAGACTAATAATATCTCTTGCTTTCATAATAGTCGATGGTTTGGAAGTTAGGGATTAACTTTACCAGTAATTGTGAAACCTGTCTGGAGATTGTAGCAGATTTGGCGATTGAATGTACATTTGGTTCGTAGGGGCGGGTTCACCAACAATATATAACGATGACCAACAATCTATATAAACCCGCCCACACCCCACAGTAAATCTGAATGTACATTTCGATTTACCGTGGGTGGGGGCGGGTTTTCGAGATTGTTTGTTTCAGGCGATTATGGTTTGTGAAACCCGCCCCTACGACATCGCAAATTATACGATCGCGAATCCACGAGACATGATATTAGGCAACTCAATAATTAATTGGTGTATCCGTGTCAAAATCTCTGAGAGTGCTTTCCTTCTCCTATTACAATTGATTGGGGTCGATTCCCATTTCTCGGAGTCTTAATTCTAAAGCTTGCGATCGCGATCGTTCTTGTTCCAGCAAAGTTTGTGCCTCAGTGGCACGTTCCTCTGCTTCCTGTGCCCGTGCTTCCGCCTGCTGTCGCAGTTGAGCGAGTTCCACAAAACTCACAAACGGTTCTCCCGACGGCCCGAACATTTCGAGTCCGGTTTCAGACAATCCAAAGCGCACCCCCAGTCTGGGACTAATCCAACCGTCTATTTGTTCGATCGCCTCTAACTCTTCCTCAACCCGCTGCCATCCTGTCAATTCTAAGGTTTGCGGGTCGTACAAATAGTATTCTTCTACACCGTAACGTTCGTAAAATTTGAACTTTTGAATCATTGGAGCGGGTCGATTTCCCGGCGACCAAATTTCAAACACAACTTGTGGCCCAATATTATCTTCATTCCACTGTTGATAGGAACCACGATAACCTTTTGGTCTACCAAAAACTACCATCACATCTGGTGCTTGGCAAAGTTTATTATTTCCTTCCACGGGATACCAAAGCAAGTCGCCTGCCACGAAAACATTCGGGTCATTCGCAAATAATAGTTCGGAATTTTCCTTAATCCAAACGATTAATCGGAATTGCTCAGTATTATCTGACATTGGTTCTCCGTTATCATCGGGGTAGATAATATTTGATTTGTCGGGAGATTGCAGTTGTGTAACCATTGCTGTTTCCCCAAATTGGCTGCTAATAATATTGTATTGTAAATGATATCAATTCCGTCCTTCGTAGGGGCCGCGTTCACCCGAAATATTTGCAATTATTCCAACGATAAATAAACCCGCCCCCGCCCCACGGCCAATCTGAATGTACATTTCGATTGTTCGTTGGGTGGGGGCGGGTTTTCGAGATTGTTTGTTTCAGGCGATTATGGTTTGTGAAACCCGCCCTTACGATCGCACAAATTATACGATCGCGAATCAACGAGACATGATATTAGAGAACTCGATAATTCATCAGTGTATCCGTGTCAAAATCTCTTAGAGTGCCTTCTTCCTTACCCTAAAAAGAAATAATCAAGTAACCGTTTTGGAACTTAGCACCAGTAACAGATTTCCCAGTTAGCGCCGGAGGCAGCAAAATATTGCGCCGCTGATCGCCCGCTTCGATCGTCACTTCCGGCCCGGATTGAATCAATTTAATTTCTTTCTTGTCAAACCCAGGCAAAAACAAACTAACTTGACGCTGTGCAATGTTTATGTTAATGGGTTTAGGAGCTTTTGCCCCCTCAGAAAAATCTGGCAAAGCATCAATTAGCGGCTGCCAGTTATTCTCATTGTGCGACGGAACCGAAACAGCCGTCAAAGGCTCAAAATCGGCAGTAATAGCTTCTGTAACCGCTGCTTGATTGACAATGACACCGCCCACAGTCAAGCCAACTTGTTGAGAACTTCCCCAAAGATAGCGAGCAGTTGCGATCGCACTTGCATCCCCAGTCGTCACCAAAAAAGCCGCCGTGCGGTTCGGATCAGCCAGCGCTGCCTTACCCTTATCCAAAAGATTATCGACTTGCTTAGTCGATTGAAAAGCATTGTCTCCCGACAAATCCACAGTCAACACGGTACTGACAACCGGTTGAATAAAAGGTGAAACCGCTTTCACCAAATCCGAATCTACCAAAACTTGACGGAACCTGCGGATGTACCAACTCAGAATTTCCGGCATTCCCAGCATCCGCAGCGTATCCATGCCGCCATTGCCGTCATAAACAATTACATCGTATTGTTTGCTGTCCTCGTATTCCCGAAGTTCGTTCAACCCCAGCGCGCTGTCCATTCCCGGCAACACCCCTAATTCTTGACCGTAAATCTCCTTGAAAAACGGAGTACGGACATATTGAGCTTCTAGTTGTTTAACTTCGTCCCACCTGCGTTCTAGCAGCGGCGCGCTTTGCACCTGAACTGCTTTGAGGTTGGGGGCGATTTCTTGGGGGCTGAGAGTCAGGGGAGCCCCTAGCAGAATACCCAATGCAGGGCCCGGATCTTGGCCGAGCAGCAGAACTCGCTTGCCTTGAGCGGCATATTTTTTAGCTGTTGCGATCGCGATCGTACTGCGGCCAGTGCCGCCTTTGCCCAAAAATGTCAAAATCAAAGCCATTTTCTGTTCTCACTGCCAAAGCTTACTCTTTAACATTTAAGCGCAACCTTCAGCCAGAGTGGGGGAGGGGGGAGAGTGGAGGAAGAGGAGAGTCGGCAAGTGGGAGAGTGGGAAAGGGGAAGAATGGGGAAAATTTTTCCTCTTCCTTCTTCCTTCTTCCTTCTTCCTTCTTCCTTCTACATCTGCTAAACGGGTTCTAGCTCATCTTCAAAGAACCAAGTCGAAAAACCGTCAAACTTGACAACCACGCCTACTCCGCTACCGTCAACCATTTTGAATCCGTCAACAGTGCCTACTGGATTCTCTTTTATCCTGCCCACCATATTTGGAGGTATCCGATCTCTGAGACGGCGCACCTTAACTCTCTGACCTACTTCTATTGCCACGGAAATTGTTCTCCTGCTCTATATAACCTATATACAACCGTCCATTTTACAGTTTGGCGTCTACTTCGGAACAGCAACACCAGCAGGCGATCGCTCGCTATGATTTTCCATCGAAATTTCGCCCAACTTTCCCTAAAAAACGCTATTCTAGTCAGAGTTGGTCGATCGTGTACCCTGATTTCCTTATGTTTGCCTCATAAGGTTCCACATGGGCAAGTTCCACTCCCTGATCTGGGCGCACCACTTAGATAATTATTTTTTATCGCTTCGCAAAAAGAATCTTTTTATTAATTGCCACAACTACAGGATTTCTCCCCAGTTAGTCATCCTTCCGGCAGAAGCCTAAAGGCATTCACAAGTAGTAATTAATTTTATGTTTGCTATATATAACTCGGCGCTCTCTAAGGTTGAGATCGGCGAAATTACTGCTGCAAAGCACTTTGAGTCTGGTTGGCAAAATTTTCCGAAGGTCATATTTTAGTAAATTGCCATGTTGTAACAGTTTACTAAAATATGACAATAAAAATAAGATTTAATGCTAAAATTTAATGTTGAGAAAGTGGATTTGGGGTGCGGTCTTACGGCATAAAAAGTGGAACGATTGCCGGATTTAGGGAGTCTAATAGAGGAAATGAAGTCAAGGAACTTCAACATCACAAAATTGAAATAATGAATAAAATTTTTACGTGCTGGCGATCGACCAAAATTCCGCTCCTAAGTTTGTCGTTAGCTGTGTTCGCCTGTCTGCCGCTTGGTCGTGGGACGATCGCCAGTCCGCTCTCTCCATCCCCCAAACAGCCGTCGAACGCTACTAAACTTGTCTCAGTCGATCGACCGCCAGCACTGCCAACAGGCTCAAACTCTCCAAAAAATCCGGCAACAGTGGCGGCGAATTCATCCCCAGCAGAGACGATAAAGGCTCAGGGAACAGCGGTCGGGCGATCGCTCGAAATAGAAGAAATTCGCGGTAAAGTAAGCTTTAAAGGGCGGCCGGCGGTTGTGGGCGATCGGCTTCTGGCCCCCGGAGACGAAATCATCACCGGCCCCGATTCCACAGCCCGTTTAGGCATCGACAACAACGCCGGCATCGTGGAAGTTGCCGAAAAAACCGCAGTCAGAATATCCAATTTGTCAAGCAGTGCAGGTGGCGAAAAAGACACAGCGATTTTTGTCAGCAGGGGGCGAGTCAGGTTGTCGATCGGCAAAACTGCTGCGACAACTCCCGCAGCCAACACCTCAACAATTATCCCCCCAAACCAAATAGCCGCCCTCAATAGCCTCAGCGGAGTTGGCAAATCCAGTCAAATTGCCCAACAAAAAAAGTCTGCCAAAACTGCCCCAGTCAGGGTTGAAACCCCAGAAGGGGTTGCCGGAGTCCGCGGCACCTCCTTTGGCGTCAGCGTCGGTGGGGGCAAAACCGCAGTCGAAACTATTGAAGGTGCAGTCGTAGTATCAGACAGCGCCGACTCAGAAGTAGTTGTCAACAGCGGCAACTCCACGGCAATTTTCCCTCAAACCTCGCCCGTGGCGCCCTCAGCGAGCCCTCGCCTAGCTCAACTCAAAGTCCGCAGGTTGTTGAGATTCAGCGGCAATATCTATCGCCTCAGCGGTCAAATTAACCCGATCGACACACTTTATGTCAACAACGAAGAGATTAAGAGCGATCGAAATGGCAACTTCAAAATCCAAGGAATTTTACCTCCAAGCCGCCGCCTCCAAATCGTAGTGCGAGGGCCGTCAGTCACAGAACGGCACTACAGCCTCGTCGTTCCCTAAACAACCTATCTAAGAGTAAAGTGCGCGGGCAGTCTCTGAAGACGTGAGTTAGAGCCTAAGTCGTATCTGGGTGGATTATTTTGTGTAGGTGCGAAGCATTTCGCGGTGAATCTCGGTAGTCAAAATAAATAAATTTTGCGTCAACCCTTCGCCCTTACGGTATTGTAAAACTTCATGACTCGCACTCCTGTCGAAAGTCGGACTCGAATGTCAATTATTTCGTCAAATTAATTGCATGAAGTTCAAACAATGGATGGATCATCTCAAACACAATCAACTGATCGGCTTGCGGCAATATATAATTTCAAATCCTCCCTGGATGACAGGCACCCTAGCAGGGCTAATGTCTGTAGCCATGCTGCAAGTGGGAATGTGGAAACCCCTTGAATATTTGGGATACAAAACGCTATTTCAAATTCGAGAATCGGGTATATTACCAAATCCCGGATGGGATAAGAGAATTGCAGTAATTGCGATCGAACCGCATTCCTTGCAAGAATACGGTCAATTTCCTTGGCCCCGCAACCGCTATGCCGAACTGCTAGAATCACTGAAAAAATCTCCCCCTACAGCAGTTGGTTTTGACATTCTTTTCCTCGATCCGAGTCCGAAAGATGATATTTTAGCCGCGGCAATTGCCGCCAACGGCAAAGTTGTACTCCCTAGAACCCCCAAAGAAGAACCCGTAGCATCTTTAAAAGCAGTCGCGGCAGGTGTCGGCCACATCAGCCAAGAAGCCGATAGCGACGGTATTACCCGCGAGTCAAAAATCTTTCTCAACGGGATTCCTAATTTCGGTTTAGCATTGACTCACAGGTACAATGCTGCTAATCCCCAAGATCCAGTATTGCTCCCAAAGTCAAAAAATAAGCAGGAAAAAAAAGTCTGGGTTAACTGGCCGGGGAAAACAGAAAATCTATCTACCTATGCTTTTGTTGATGTCGTAGAAGGTAGAATTCCCGCAGATGCTCTGACCAATAAGTTAGTTTTAGTGGGCATAGTTGCTACCGGTTTCGACCCGATATCTTCACCTCTCAACAAGACTACGGGTGGGGTTTTTTTATATGCAGCGTTGGTTGACAATTTGCTCAATCAACGCTTGCTGCAGCGGCTGCCGGTACTCGTAGAAATTTTGTTATTGTTGGGGATTGGTTCGCTTACCGCTTTGGTTCTGGGCCACCGAGGTGTTAAGGAGAGAATTGCGATCGCTCTCGGTTTGCCTATAATTTGGATTGCGGCTGCTGCTTTGTTATTTGGCTTCTTTTTTTGGTGGGTTCCGATTGCCGCACCTATCGGCACGCTCATTTTATCTAGCACTGCTTTGCAACTGCGGGAACAGTACGAAAAGCAGCAGTTGATGAGGTTATTTGAAAAGCACGTCGCTCCGGAGACAGCTCAGCTTATTTGGGAACGCAAAGCTGAGATATTTGAACAAGGAGAACTCGAACCTCAAGAACTTACAGCAACGGTGCTGTTTATGGATATTCGTAGTTTTACTTCGATTTCAGAAAAAATGCCGCCGCGGGATTTGCTCACCTGGCTGAACAATTATTTGGAAGCGATGACCAACTGTATTATGGATCACGGGGGCGTTGTAGATAAATACATTGGTGATGCAATTATGGCAGTTTTTGGGGTGCCTTTTTGCCATACCGAATATCGACAAATCCAACAAGATGCTTTGAATGCAGTTGCGGCTTGCATTGCGATGCACGAACGACTGCACCAACTTAACCAGCAGCTTAGAATTGAACGCAAACCTTTAATTAAATTTGGCATCGGTTTGCATACCGGACAGTTAGTTGCTGGTAGCGTGGGCGGTTCCCGGCGTTTGAATTATTCTGTGATCGGCGATGCTGTCAACGTTGCTGCTAGATTGGAGGCGATGAATAAGGAAATTGTTTCTGACAGTCCTTTTAATTTGTTGGTGACGGGGAGGACTTTTGCTTACGTGCGCGATCGCTACGAAGGTCAAAAAGTAGGGTCTATTCAATTGCGCGGCAAAAAAGAAGAGACTGTGGTTTATGCTATTTTGGGTGAAAAGCATTAGTCATCGGGCATTGGGCATTGGGCATTGGGCATTGGTTCAGGACTTACGTATCAAAACCAAAGAAACCGGGTTTTTGGCAGTTTATGCCAGCATTCACGAAATATTCTCGCAAAAAAACCCGGTGGTTGAGCGAAGTCGAAACCCTGACCACCCGTGCGTAATTCCTAATCTAATCAAACACGCTCAGCCGCAGAGTTTTAGCTATTTGTTCTAACAGAAATAAGCCAGCGACAGAGTTTCCGTCTTTATCCAAGGGCGGACTGTAAAAGCCGATCGCACCTTGACCCGGAATTACCGAGATCATTGCCCCGCTAACTCCCGACTTAGCAGGCAGTCCCACCCGCAGTGCAAAGCGGCCGGATGCTTCATATAAACCGCAAGTTGCCATTAGTGCTTTGACAGTGCGGCAGTTTTCCCCGATTTGTCGATCGCCACTATTTACCAAAACCATCCCCAGCTTAGCTAAATCCTCCACAGTTCCCGACAAACAGCAGAGGCGATTGTAAGTTTCTAAAGCAATTTTAGAGTTTTGAATATAACCAGATTCTACCATTTTCAAGGCGAGATTCCAATTATTTTCATTCGGCATTGAATTCACTGAATCGAGCATTAAATCGTCAACAAATAACTGACTGTTTGCCTGTTGATTCAGCCAATCGAGCAAGTTTTGACAGCGCGCCACAGCATTTTGACCGGGAATCAAAGACGCTAGGGCGATCGCCCCGCTATTAATCATGGGGTTTCTCGGCTTCCCTTGGTCGATTTCGAGTTGAGTTAAGGAATTGAAAGGCAGTTCCGAAGGCTCGCAGCCAACGCAGTCAAATACCGTTTTTTCGCCCAATTCGCACAGCAAATAAAGCAGCACAAAGGGCTTGACTGCGCTCATCAGCGAGAATGTTTGAGCAATGCTACCCCAGCTCAAAAATTGACCGTCAATTGCCCGAATTTGCACGGCAAACCCTTGTCTGTCGGCTCGCGCCAGGAGAGGTATGTACGCGGCGATTTGACCGGATTTACTGCGATTAATTGCCTCTTTTGCCCAAGCTTCCAGTTGTTCGGGTTGCAAGGACGATAGTTTGCTGGTGGATATTTGCACTCTCGATTATTTCGATTATTTTAAATTTTAGATTGGCATTCCTGGCGCGATATTGTGCCATAAACCCAGTTTATTAACAGAATTGCGTCACTTGGGAACGCTGCGGCAAGAAACAGGGTTTCTTCGGGGATCTCAACCAAGCTCGAACTTCAGGCTATTGACGTTTCGGCCCGCCGGGAGCCAATAAAGTTATTGACAAATTTTTCATAAAAAAACCTGTACTTTGCATAAAACTCTCCCCTTCACCCAGATAGATAAGTAGCAGCTTCAAGGCAACGCTGCTATCTAAAACAAACAAGCACTAGCTTGAAATGCCTTCAGATTCTGATGTTTAAGCCCCAGCAAGGGGCGGCGTGCATATTTAACTTAATTCTTTCAGAGTTCGCCAAATCCTGTCCGGAAAACCCCCGAACCTCTGAGAATGTACTATCCAACCGAATCTACAAAAACCAGGATAAAAAAATGGCAGAAGCTAAAGCAGAAGCACCAAAGCCCGCTCCAATGACTTTTAAGGGTGTATGCAGCGACGGAGTTCTCAAAGGCAAAGAAATTGAAGGGAAACTAGACATCAAAGTTAACGTCGAATCTGTCAAAAGTCCAGAACCAACGAAAAAAGCACCCCCTGCGTCGGAGACAGCTTTCTTTTGGGCGCTGTTTTTATTAATGGCAAGCATGGTCGTCGGCAACCCCGCCGAAATGAGAAAAAACAGCTCCCCACAAAGGTCTCATTCTCATCAGATGTTAAACCAATCTGGGGAGCAGTCGCTGTTGCCTAAGAAAAACACCAGCAACTTGCCACTTTAGGCCCTGGGAGCCTGCCAGCCGCGCAAATAGTAATAAAAAGACCCGAAATATTCATCGAATACTCGCGTCGTAGTTACCAAAGCTTCTGCACTAGGCAAAAAATCTCCCGCGTCTAAGCGCAGTCTCGAACTCCCTCCTGAGGTGGGTTGAAAAGTGTAGAAGTCGGTAGCTCTAGGAATCACCTGGATTCCCATATTTGCAAAAGCGAGGCTAGCACGCCGCATCTGAATCGCAGATGTTACCAGGATGACTTTGCGCGCGGCGCCACGGCTGTCGAGTATCTTTCTCACTTCTTCAGCGCTGGTGCGTATGTTGCTGCCGTTATCGTCTAGAACAATACTGCTGCGCGGCACGCCCATGTTGTTTGCCAGCAAAGTCTCGATATCCTTAGCTTCGCCAACATAACCCTCCAACTCGCGTCTCGGGCCAGCGGTAACGATGACCATAGGTGCGAGTTGTTTTCTGTACAAAACGGCAGCATAGGGCAGGCGATTGCCTGTATCTGTCAGTTGAATCGCTACTCGGTTGGGG
Source organism: Microcoleus sp. MON1_C1 (assembly GCF_036701945.1). NCBI lineage: Bacteria > Bacillati > Cyanobacteriota > Cyanophyceae > Oscillatoriales > Microcoleaceae > Microcoleus > Microcoleus sp. MON1_C1. The sequence continues at coordinate 114,280 of NZ_JAUBRO010000014.1, forward strand.
ATGTGAGGCTGAGTGGTTCCTTTGCCCAGCAGGACGATCGCCGCTGCGGTTTCGTCGCAGCAAACTGTGCGGACGGCTGCGGCGGCGTCCCGTTCTGCTTGCTCGGCGAACCAGTAAGCGACAACTGGCATACTCGAAAGGATCAAAACTAGCAGGGCTGCCAAGATCATTCTCGGCGCCGGGTTGCGGATGCCCCCGTTCGTGATCAGCGCGGATGCAATCACCAGCAGCGTGATTGAAAAACCCAGCGGCTTAAAGAAGAAGGCTATTAAGCCGAAAATCGCTGCTCCGACCGGGGTGTCTGGCGCAAAAAAAGCTAGGATCAAAAGGCTGATCAGCAGCAAAACGCGCAGCCGATCTAATAATGGATTGTCTTTGCCTCCTGATTGATCCCACCACGATTTGAGCAGTGAGAACAGGAGGAATAGAAATAGAATGCGAGCTAACAGTTCTGGCATCTTGCAATATTCTGTGTCTTCATAAATTAGTACAGAAGTTTTGGAAACGAGCGCGAATTTAGCTGCGGAAGGAAATACGGGAATCGGTGAGTTTTTAAATTTCGCCAATAACCCAGCCCGATCGCATTTATCCTAATGCTCGCTTCCGGTCAGCTATCAACCATTGGTTGCAGGCTGCAAGCCCGCTACTTCCAGTCACAGATTGCTGACAGTTAATTGGTAATTGATAACTGGTAATGGTTGATTGATAATTGGTAATGAATCGAGCACGCCGCAGGTGAAATTGGCAATTCAACTCTGCTTTCTGCTGCCTGCTTTTTTTCGCCATTACCTGTTACCGATTCACCAATCCCAATTTATCGGCGCTTCAGTTGATTCCGAATTGCCTGCGTTACCGTTTGAATTACTTTAACACGAGCATAATACTTGTTATCGGCCGCAATTAGCGTCCAGGGAGCAAGCGGCGTGCTGGTGCGGTGAATCATTTGATTCACCGCCACTTCATAATAATTCCACTTTTCCCGATTTCGCCAATCTTCCTCGGTGAGTTTGTATTGTTTAAAGGGATTGTTTTGCCGCTCTGTAAACCGCTTTAGTTGCTCGTCAGGACTGATGTGCAGCCAGAATTTAACTAAGACACAACCGAAACTGGTGAGTTGCTCCTCAAATTCGTTGATTTCCTGATAAGCTCGGCGCCATTCGGGTTCGGTGGCAAATCCTTCGACTCGCTCGACCAGCACTCTACCATACCAACTGCGATCGCAAATGCTGATTTTACCAGCCGTTGGCAGCCGCTGCCAGAACCGCCAGAGGTAGTGATGCGCTTTTTCTTCGTCTGTCGGGGCCGCAAAGGCATTAACGGTGTAACTGCGGGGGTCTAATACGTCCGTCAAGCGTTTGATTGCTCCTCCTTTACCGGCGGCGTCCCAACCTTCAAACAGCACTAATACGGGGATTTCCTCTTCGTAGATGCTTTGTTGCAGTTTGCCAAAACGGGTTTGTTGTTCGCGAAGTTGCTGTTTGTATTCGTCGGGCGACAGCGATTGAGTTAAATCTACTTGGGCCAGCAAGTCGGGTTCGCTGGGTTGCAAGCTTTCTTGAGGCGGCAATTTTACGGGTGCAGATTGCATCGGCAGTCTGTCTAAGGCTTCTGTAATTGTCGCTGCCATTTGCGTTAAAACTTTGACTCTGGCCCACCGCTGACAATCGCCTTCTACTAGCGTCCAAGGTACCGGGCCCGTGCCGGTTTGGGCTACCATTTCTTCGGCAAAAGTTGTGTATTCTTCGTATTTTTTGGCTTGTTTCCAATCTTCGGGCCGCACTCGCCAAGCTTGTAAGGTGTCGTCTTCTAGTTTTTTGAGCCGGTGCTTGAGCTCTTTTTTGCTGAGGTGAATCCAAAATTTGGCAATTGCTGCGCCGTCATCTACCATCTGCCGCTCGAAGGCGTTGATTTGCCGGATGGCTGTCGGTACTTCTGCCTCGGAGACTCGATCGAACAATCGGTCTTCTAAAACATGAGTGTACCAACTGTGGTAGAAAAAGCCAATTTTGCCGCGGGCGGGGAGTTTCTGCCAAAACCGCCATAGGAAAGGATAGCCCATTTCTGCATCTGACGGCGGCCAAATCGGGTGGACGGCAAACCCCCGCGGGTCCATATACCCCACCATTTTTTTGACTAAAGCACCTTTGCCGGCAGCGGCCCAACCTTCGAGGACGATAATTGCGGGCAATTTTTTTTCCCTGCAGGCCAGTTGGAGCGATCGCAACTGCTGCATTAAAACTTCTATTTTGGCATCGTAGGTTTCTTTATCTAGGGAAATGTTTAAATCCAGGTTGTCAAGCATATTTACCTTCTACCAATCCGAAATCTAGTTTAATGTTAGTTTAACGTTTGGATAAATCCCACCTAAAATCCGGTAAAAAAGTGATGAAAACTACTGTTACGGTCGGTTAAAACTGCGATGCTTCTGCCCTCAAAAACCTGCTCCCGTCCATACTAACAAAACTCTCCTCACCTCAAACTTGCAAAAAAAAACAGCTCAGGTTATAGTTGAGATAGGGAACTTTTAAATAAGTTCAACTTCTCCCCTCCCCGGTCGGGCGAGTTAACAGGAGGAGCAAGAAATCCCTGAAAAAGGATTTATTGTAAAAGAGAGCAAAAGTAAAAATCAACTACCCACTGGGGGTGACAACTTCTTTACTTAGCTGTAGAAACTTTATTCAAACAATAGTTACTTAAGCACCAAGCTTGGTAACGAAAGAGAGCGCGACTCATCGACATCCAGCGATAAACTCACCTACAAAATTAGCCCCAAAGGGCCAAACAATTTTTATGATTGCCTAATTAGATAAAACCTGAAAGCCTGGGTGATATAAACAGGTTTCTGAGTTTTATCGACACCACAATAAATCTGCATTACATCCGCGTTTATCCGCGTTCATCTGCGGTTAATCATCAAAAACTCGGAGTTTTGCAATAAATTCACTGTACGTGTTTGCCAATACCACTTAAGAGGAACAGTCCGAAATTACGGATTGCAAGTTTTCTATGAATATCTTAACAACACGCTCCTACAAGGGCGAAACTGACTGGTGCGCGATCGCCAATTTGATCGATGCTTGCGAAGCCGTAGATAGACTCGGCGAAGAAGTCTCAGCAACTGAACTTAAGCTAATACTTGATGCACCCAAACTCGACCAAGCCCGCGACGTGCAATTGTGGGAAGAGGGTAATTACAAACTAATCGGTTTAGCACTCCTAGATATGCCCGATTCGCCAGAGGAAATCGACGCTTGTCTCTGGTTTTACGTGCATCCAAACGTGCGCGGCGCAGGTTTGGAAAAAGACATAATTAAGTGGGGCGAAAAGCGGCTGCGCGAAGTCGCGAAAGAACGGAATTTGCCGGCAAAATTGCGTACATACAGCCGCGAGGACAAAACCGATGAGATGCGGCTGTTAGAAAAACAGGGCTTTGAGGTCGATCGCTATTTTTGGACAATGGCCCGATCCCTCGCCGAACCGATTCCCGCGCCGGAATTCCCCGCAGATTTTGCACTGACACACGTATCGGGAGAACAAGACATCCAACCCTGGGTAGAGATGTTCAACCAGTCATTTATAGATCACTGGAACCACCACGATTTAACTGCGGAAACCGTGCGTTATTGGATGCAAGATCCGAATTATCAGCCGGAATTAGATTTGATTGCTGTTTCGGGCGATCGTAAATTTGCTGCTTTCTGCGACTGTCAAATAAAACCCCAAAAAAACGCCCGCAGCGGTACAAAAGACGGCTGGATTGAATTGTTGGGTACGCGGCGCGATTTTCGGAAAATGGGTTTAGGAAAAGCGATGCTATTAGCTGGTTTGCATAAGTTGAAAGCAGCGGGTGCAAACACAGCTAAACTCAGCGTCGATGCTGACAGTTTGACGGGGGCGACAAAGCTTTACAAATCAGTGGGTTTCCGCCCGATGGAAACTTGGATCGAGTGGGTTAAGACAGTTTAGGAAAGGTTTGCCGTGAAGGCGAGAATCCCGACGGCTTAAAGAAGCCGGGGTTCTCAAGTGCGATCGAATTTGGCGATCGACTTTTGGGTCAAGTGCGATCGCCCTTGTGGAGCGAAGGGGCGATCGCACTTTTCTCTCCTTCCCTAAACCAGCATGAAATTAGCCGATGTAATCGCATTGGCACTCACTCCAACCATCACACCTAACTGCTCCCCTGTCAAGAGGTTCTTAATAAGAGTTCCCTGAGTATTTTGAGTTATTTCTAACTGACCCAAACTCAAGCCACCGCTTAATCCAATCAAATCTTGACCCAGGGTAAAATCAGCGATTATGTCAACTCCTTGACCAGCTTTTAAAACAAAAATATCATTGCCGCTACCGCCAATCAAACTATCATTTTCCATGCCTCCGTCAAGGATATCTGATCCTTTGCCACCAGTGAGAGTATCGTTATCTAGACCTCCGTCAATAGTATCATTTCCTTCACACCCTCCCAAGATATCTGCTCCTTTGTCACCGCTGATGAAATCATTACCTTCACCGCCACAGAGGCTATCCGAACCCTGATTTCCCAACAAGTAGTCATCACCTTGACTACCAAGCATTATGTCGTTACCTTGGCCTCCAAATAAGGTGTCATCATCATTACCACCATCAATGAAGTCGTCATTTTTATTACCAAGAAGGATATCCTTACCTTCGCTACCCTTTAGGGAGTCATTGCCTTTGCCTCCAAAGATTAAATCATTGCCGAACTCGCCAATAATGATATCCTTTCCTTCATCTCCCAATAGGATGTCGTCACCTTGACCCCCGCTGATAAAATCATTGCCTTTGTTGCCGTTTAATATGTCCCTGCTGTCGCCACCATATAAGTTATCATCCCCGGATTTGGCATCGAATATATTGCCGTTGTTGTTGCCCAGTAATTCATCGTTTTTGGCAGTGCCTATTTGAATTGGCGATTCACCGAGTGCAGTGGTTATTTCAATTGTCGCTCCACCGAGTATGGTGTTTTCAACTGCATTGGGTTTGTTGAAGTTGGGATAGGCAATATCATCGCAGATGCAGTCGTCATTGGGGATGTTGTTGGTTGTTGGTGTTGGCGTTACCGATGGTGTTGGTGTCGGTGTTGGTGCGGGTGTTGGTGTTTCCGCAGGGGTTGGTGCGGGTGTTTGTGCGGGTGCAGGTGCGGGTGTTGGTGTTTCCGCAGGGGTTGGTGCGGGTGCAGGTGCGGGTGTTGGTGTTTCCGCAGGGGTTGGTGCCGGCGCGGGTGAGGGTGTTGGTGTTTCCGCAGGGGTTGGTGCAGGTGCGGGTGTTGGTGTTGGTGTTTCCGCAGGGGTTGGTGCGGGTGTTGGTGCGGGCGCAGGTGCGGGTGTTGGTGTTTCCGCAGGGGTTGGTGCGGGCGCAGGTGCGGGTGTTTCCGCAGGGGTTGGTGCTGGTGCAGGGGTTGGTGCGGGTGCAGGGGTTGGTGCGGGTGCAGGTGCAGGTGTCGCAACATCAACACTAAAAGTACCCAAACTGCTAGCAGCAGCCAAATTACCGCTAGCATCCTTCACCTGCGATGCTTGCAAATTAACTGTGTAAGTACCATTATCAGCACTATCCCAAGTTCCCCCTGGTGGTGTCAACGAATATGTCGCTGTACGCGGCGTACCATTGCTATTAATATCCACACTAACAAAAGTAGCAGGAATAACACCACCTGACCAATTTACAACAACGTCAGAATTATCTAAACTGCTAACATCAACTCCACTGCTATCACTGAAAGTAACAGTCAATGTCTGACTTGTACCGTCGGCTGTAGTAATGTTAGAAATTGCACTCAGGTTAGCAGTAGGAGCAGTAACATCAGCAGTACGAACCAGTTGAGTTGCGGCGGTATTGTTATTACCCGCAGTATCCGTAGCTTTAGCCGCAAGTACATCAACTGTGACATTACCACTAGCAGTGGGAGTCACATCAACTGTGTAGGTTGTGGCATCAACTTTTACAAAGTTACTGACACTAGCATTAGCTACGGTGATATCAGTATTATCAAACCCGGTGACCTCTTCATTAAAGGTAGCAGTGACGCTAAATAAACCAGTTACTGTTGGTGTTGAATTGGATGCTAAAGCAACAGTAGGTGGGGTGACATCAACAGTAGGGGTGGTGACATTAGCAGTACGAACCAGTTTAGTTGCGGCGGTATTGTTATTACCCGCAGTATCAGTGGCTTTAGCCGCAAGTACATCAACTGTGACATTACCACTAGCAGTGGGAGTCACATCAAAGGTGTAGGTTTTGGCATCAACTTTAACAAAGTTACCGACAGTAGCATTAGCTACGGTGATATCAGTATTATCAAACCCAGTGACATTTTCACTAAAGGTAGCAGTGACGCTAAATAAACCGTTGACAGTGGTTGCTGAAGTTGATGTTAAGGCAACTGTGGGTGCAACCCCATTATTAATAACAATGGCTTTGCTACCGCCGAGGGAGTTGGCTGAGGCAGTAGCGGGGAGGGTTAAGAACGCATCAAAGCCTGCACCAGCGGTTTCTTTAATGGTGCCGCCGTTGAGGGTGAGGGCGTTGGTGGCGAGATATCCTAAGTCACCGGAGGTGTCTCCTGCTTGGACTAGATAGTTGAAGGTGAGGGCTGTACTGCCGCTACCAGAGGCGTAGGTGGCAAATTGGTCGGTTGTGCCAGTTTCTAGCTGCAGTTGGGGTGTGCCGGTGACGGTGACAGCAGCATCGAAGGTGACGGTGATATTGATAGTAGAACCGACACCGTAGCTACCGTCAGCGGTGGTAGCGGTGACAGCAGTAACTTTGGGGGTGTTGTTGAGCAGGATGGAGGCGGTGTTGCTGCTCGTGTTCGCCACAGCTAAGTCAGGTTTCCCGTCGCCGTTGATGTCGCCGATGCTGACGGCTCTGGGGAAACTGCCAGTTGCGAAGGTTACTTGGGGGGCGAAACTGGGGGTGGTGGCGAAAGCAGGGGTGGTGTTGAGCAGGATGGAGGCGTTGTTGTCCTTGCGGTTCGCCACAGCTAAGTCAGGTTTCCCGTCGCCATTGAAGTCGCCGATGCTGACGGATTCGGGTTCAGTGCCCGTTGGGAAGGTGACTTCGGGGGCGAAACTGGGGGTGGTGGCGAAAGCGGGGGTGGTGTTGAGCAGGATGGAGGCGTTGTTGCTGCCCCAGTTAGCCGTAGCTAAGTCAGGTTTCCCGTCGCCGTTGATGTCGCCGATGCTGACGGCTCTGACGTTGGCGTCGCCGGCGGCGAAAACGTTACTCTTGCCAGTAGCGAAGGTGACTGCTGTGGCGAAAGTGGCGGTGGTGGCGAAAGCGGGGGTGGTGTTGAGCAGGATGGAAGCGGTGTCGTCGGAGTTCGGCAAAGCTAAGTCAGGTTTCCCGTCGCTGTTGATGTCGCCGATGCTGATGGATTTGGGGCTAGGCGTAATGCCGATGAGGCCGATGGCGTTCTTGTGAGTAGCGAAGGTGACTTGGGGGGCGAAAGTGGGGGTGGTGGCGAAAGCGGGGGTGGTGTTGAGCAGGATGGAGCCTCCAGGGGGGGTGGGGCTTCCGTAGAAGGGGTCGTAGATGGTTAAGTTCGCCACAGCTAAGTCAGGTTTCCCGTCCAAGTTGAAGTCGCCGATGCTGACGGCTATGGGCTTACTGCCATTATTTGGCAAGTAAGGGAGGCTATTGCCAGTTGTGAAGTCAACTTTGGGGGCGAAAGTGGGGGTGGTGGCTCCTGTGGGAGTGGTGTTGAACAGGATGGAGGTGGTGTTGCTGCTGAGGTTCGCCACAGCTAAGTCAGGGAGGCCGTCGCCGTTGATGTCGCCGATGCTGACGGATCTGGGATCATCGCCAGTTGGGAAGTCAACTTTGGGGGCGAAAGTCGGGGTGGGGGCTCCGGTGAGGGTGGTGTTGAGCAGGATAGAGGCGGTGTTGCTGCCAGAGTTCGCCACAGCTAAGTCAGGGAGGCCGTCGCCGTTAATGTCGCCGATGCTGACGGATCTGGGGTTAGTGCCAGTAGGGAGGTCAACTTTGGGGGCTAAGCCTAGTACACCGCTGTAGGTTTTGAGGGTGGTTTCTGTGAGGGCCAGTTTGGGCTTTTGGGGAGATGGGGGGATGAGTTGGGGGATGTCCCATGTGCCGCCTAGTGCGCTGTTGCCTGTGGGGTGGGGGTTGGCGGCGATGTTTGCGCCTGTGAGTTGGTGCAGTTGAGTGAGGAATGGGCTCCCTCTGTCTCCGTTTGCTACGTTACATCCATATAAGATGATGCTGGCGTTGGCACTGAAACTGTTTCGCCACTGTTGCAACTGTTGGCTGTACCTTTGGATGTTGCTGCTGTTTAGTTCTGTTGTGGCTAAGTAAAGGCGGCCGGAACTGCCGTGTGTGATGAGGTGTAGGGCTTCGATGCCTGTATGCTGAGCTAGGAGTGTGGTAATTTGCTCTATGGCATCAGGCTGGCTTTTGAGGATGTAGGTTCCTGTACCCCTTTTGATGCCAGAGGCTATGTGGTGGCTGTCGGGTACTGTGGGGTCAAGGATGACTATTTCCGTTGCTTGGTTGCTAATGTCACAAGCCTTGGGAAAAACTTTTTTTTGAGACTTAATTTGAAGGAGAGTTTTCATATGTTTTTACCTCCACTAGAATGCTTTGGTGAGCAGCAAAGTCTCTGTCCCCTGATTTGAGTTAAGATGCGGGATTTCTAACAGGTGTCCGAGCAGACGCTAGATTTTTTACTACTTAGTAGGATTAGATCGCACTGTCAGTGGTTTAGTTCCGGGATGTACAAATCTTTATAATTTTATAGGTAATTTTACACGAATTATCCAAAGCCGAAGCGATTTACCCTGGCGTGGCGACGGGCTTATGAAATTATTGTTTTAGGCAATTACACTCAGTGATTCTATGAATAATGACGATCGCACAAATTGCAACACAACCTACGAACATGAGATTTTTGGCGATCGCGATTTGCCATCTTGGTTAACTCAACAACAAATCAGCCTCGCTTGCACTACTTATCAAACCAGCAGGTTAATGTTAATCGGTGCTGTGCCAGAAACGAACAGAATCTCCGCTTTTTGGCGAATATTCGATCGCGCTATGGGGCTTTTCTGCACGCCGGAACGCCTTTATTTAAGCTCGAAATATCAACTTTGGCAATTAGATAATGTCTTAGAAGTCGGGAAAGTATACCAAGGATACGATAAATTATATATACCAAGAATCGGCTATACTACAGGCGATATCGACATTCACGATATCGCTGTCGATAAAAATAATCAAATCCTTTTTATTAGCACTTTGTTTAATTGTATCGCTACAGTGAGCGATCGCCACAGTTGCAAACCTCTCTGGAAACCGCAATTTATCTCACAATACATCAATGAAGACCGCTGTCACCTCAACGGTTTGGCGATGGTGGCTGGGGAGCCGAAATATGTCACAGCATCGAGTCAGTCGGATGTGGTGGATGGCTGGCGCGATCGCAGAAAAAATGGCGGTATAGTTATTGATATCGAATCTAATGATATTATCGTCACAGGATTGTCAATGCCGCACTCACCGCGCTGGTATCAAGACAAGTTGTGGTTGCTGAATTCGGGGCGGGGAGAATTGGGTTATGTGGATTTAGACACAGGGAAATTTGAGGCAATTACGTTTTGTCCGGGATATGTGCGAGGACTGGCTTTTTGGCAAAATTGGGCTATTGTGGGACTCTCGAAACCGAGGGGTGGTGACAACACTTTTAGCGGTTTAGAATTGGATGAGTTGTTGGTAGCCAAGGATGCTGAGGCTCGCTGTGGTATGATGGTGATTGATTTGACTACGGGGGCGATCGTTCACTGGTTGCGCTTTGAAGGAATTGTTACGGAACTCTATGATGTGCAGGTGATTCCGGCAGTGCATAAGCCGATGGCGTTGGGTTTTCAAACAGAAGAAATTGCTCAGTTAATTACTTTGGAACTTTAACTGCAGATGGTGGTGGATGTACGCTGATGAACGCAGATTAAGATGCAGTTTGTTTGGTGACTTCGACATAAATATGTTCTAATCGCACCGGATACCGAGCGATTGAGTCAATAGAAATCCCGTCGAACAGCAAAATAATCTCTTTTAATTCTAAACGTTCCGGCAGCCAAAAAGCTAAATCGCTACCGTAGCGACGGGGGATGAAACTGTATTTTTTAGCGCGGGCGATGACTTCAGCTTCTTCGTCGGTTTTTACCACGATAATTTCTTGAGCCGGAATCAGTTTTTGCAACTCCTCCAAACTGCCCTCAGCGACAATACTGCCATTTTTCAGAATCCCAATTTTCTGACAAAGACGCTCAGCTTCATCCAACAAATGAGTTGTCAGCAAAATTGTAATTCCTTCCGATTGCAAGCGCTGAATTAACTCCCAAATTTCATAGCGAGCCTCAATATCTAAACCCGTTGTCGGTTCATCTAAAATTACTAATTTAGGTTGGTGTACCAATGCTATCGCAATATTCAAACGGCGCTGCATTCCTCCGCTCAAAGTTTCCACGGGGCTTGTAGCTCTATCTGTCAAATTTACTGCTTTCAAACAGTGTCTTACTTGATAGCGCCGCTGCTTGCGCTCTAAGCCGTAAATTTGAGCAAAAAAGTTGAGGTTTTCCTCGCAGCTAAGGCTTTTGTAAAGCAAATTTTCTTGGGGCGCTACACCTATTAATAATTTGGTAGCTTCGGAAACAGGTTCGCCATTAATAGAAACTTGACCGCTGTCGGCATTTAGCAAATTGCATAAAATATTGATAGTTGTAGTTTTTCCCGCCCCGTTTGGCCCGAGCAAACCGTAAATTTCTCCAGATTGAATGTGCAGTGTTAAATCTTTAAGCACTGAACGCTCGCCATAGGACTTATTTAGCTTTTCAATTTGCAGCACTGCTTTAATTCTCCGTATTATTTTATATATTTACGGTTGTTTCTAAACGATTAAACCGCAGAGAGCGCAGAGGGCGCTGAGTCAGAAAAAAGAGAGATGAATAATTACGACATAATGAAATAGTTTTAAAGTCTTCTTTCTACTCTCAGCATCCTGCGGTAAGAAAGCCACCCACCTGCAATCATGGCAATAGAAAATATGAATAAATACCAAAAGTGTTCGGCAATATCAGCCAAATCTTTGCCGTCAGCCCACACGCCCATCAGCGCTTCGTTCATGTGATAAATTGGATTGTACTGGGCGAGTTCTAGCAGACTTTGGGGAAAGAGCGAAGTAGGCAAAAATGCGCCTCCTAAAATCAACAAGGGGACGCCGAAAGCTGCTACTAGCGAGTTGACATCTTCAGTGCGCCTCGCAAACTGGGTGCCGAGAATAAAGCCTACACCTACATAAGATACAATACTGAGCAGAATAATCGCACATCCTAGCAGAATAGAGCCTTGGAATTGTGCTCCTAAAAAAGAGGCGATCGTGTATACTAAAATTACCTGACCGATGCCGATGCAACTGTGGGCCAGGAAAATTCCTAAAAAGTAGGAAGTGCCGCTCAGCGGGGAAATAAACAAGCGTTTGAGGGTATGCTGTTCTCGCTCTGCTACTACTGTTGCTACGCTACCACCGAGACAGCTAAAAAATAAAGCCGCTCCTACTAAGCTTGCAGGTGCAGCAACTTCAAAGGCTTTTGCTGTGCTGAGATTAGCGCGTTCTTTTAAAATTAAACCGTTAATTAGCAAGATAGAAACTGGAAAAATACTCCACAATACTAAGCTGCGCCGCCGCCTCCCCAATTCAATTAAAATCCGCTGTGCTACTGCGAGCGTTTCGTGCCAGTATTTCATAGCCAATATATTAGTATTGTTAGAATGGGGAATTGGCGATCGCGCCACCGGATATCATACCATAGAGGTGCAAATAAGTTTAACTCTCAATAAAAAACCCGCCGGCGCGGGTTGTGTGATTTTAGGGGGATAGGTTTTAACCCCAGTAAAAAAAAAGAACGGAACTGTAACAAGTTCCAAACCCATATCGAATCAGTTATTCCCTATCTAAGATCGAAAATCGTATAACTTATCGCCCTCTGTCGCTGCTGTCAATTAATACTAAAGTTCTTACCTCTGTAGCATCCTTGAAAAGAAGCTAAACTGGTGCGGTTTCTCTGTTCCAATTTAGTCACCAGGGAGGAAGTATTGGAACTCCCAGGGGTAGCATCCCACTTGTAGATAAAGTCGCCGAGATTGTCTCCGGTTTCTTCGTAGCTGTGCTCTTCTACCGGAATTCCCGAAACTCCTGAAACAGTTTGGTTGTGGTATCCGTTAACGATGATTTTTTCGATAACTGCGCCCGGTTCTGCGGTAATGTTCCATTGCACGGGTTCATAAGCTGAAAGCGCGAGAATTATTGGCTTGTTTCGGCGTTCTACTTTGACTTCGATCGCACTTTTTGAGAAATCTCGGTTCTTGTGATCCGCATTGGCTTCGTAAACGCCTATTAAATGAAGTTCTTTGTTTCCGCTTGAGGAACCGATATAACCTGAAAAATCGTCGGAACCGCCAAGCCCGCAGTTGGCGCCAGAACTAATTGGGGAAATAAAAGCTGTTTTTTCGGCTAGTTTCTGCTGCACAGTTGGCACTACCCACAATCCGGTTCCGATTCCTAAAGCACCTATCAAAGCGGCCGCGATACCGAAAGGAAGGGCATTTGTGAGGTTGCGAACAACTGGTTTGGCTGTTAGTTGAGATAGGGTTTGCTGCCAATTCTCACCAGTTTCTCGATCGGCATTGCCGCCATCGAGACAAGCCAATAAACCTAAACTTTCCGGCTGTTCGAGCAAACTTTGAACAGTTTTCCCTTCGCCGACGTAGAGATTTCTAGTTTCGGTGTCTAAAAGCAGCCAGTAGCGATCGCCCTCGCCGAGGTTGTACTCTTGTAGCGCAGGATCGACTAAATCGTGCTGCAAAAACACCAGCCAAGCCATATTATTGCCAGTGCCGACTGTTTTGCCGTCGCTGGAAATAAGTTGGTCGATATCGGGTTCCCAGCGCCAAGCTACCCAGCGACTATCTCCTCGATAGCCGAGGGATTTTTCTAGTTGCGGATGAGCGGTTATTTCTAAGCGTTGAACTAAGTTTGACACTAGGTGTCCTCCTCAAGTGCGATCGGGTCTAGAGCAATTTTGTTCCAATTTATTAAAACAAATATTTTGCTCATGAAGAGCCTCGGAATAATCGGGTTAATTTTGTCTGGCTAATGTTATCAGCCGGTACTTTCCAAACCACACTGGCTTAACAAAAATATGCCTGTTGAATGGTTTAGCTTGAGAACTTGGAGCTGGCGAGCACCCGCCTGGTAATAACTTTAACCTTTGCTGATAACTAATCCTGTTACGGATTAAAGCTGGCTATTTCTCACTGCTTCTACCTGGTTGTCCAGTTTTGAAAGAGTGCTTGGTCGATAGCGTCTACAAGTTCTTAGCTTAACTTTTATTTGGCTACTCTGCTACAAAATATGCCGATCGCACCTGACATCAATATTACGCAGGCAAATAAATATTCCGGCTTTCTCGCGGGTGAACAATCCCTAAAAAAGAGACGGTTTCAGAGAAACCCGGTTTCTGTGATGAAAGTTCTAGCACTTCGCCTATTACTGGCGGGGGCCATCAATCGCATCTCTAGTCGGTGCCACACCTCCGGGGCCAAAGGAACTCGGCGGCACTCTCGGAAGATTGAGATTGGGAGTGGGAACTAAATCGCCGTTGCTGTCGCCAGCAGTTCCACCCGTGGGAGACGCACTATTATTGGGACTGGTACTCGGCGAACTTCCCGGATTGGCATTATTATTCGGAGTGGTATAGGGCGAACTTCCCGGATTGAGATTATTCTGATTGGTATTCGGCGAAGTTCCCGGATTGGCATTATTATTCGGAGTGGTATTCGGCGAAGTTCCCGGATTGGCATTATTATTCGGAGTGGTATAGGGCGAACTTCCCGGATTGAGATTATTGGGATTGGTACTCGGTGAACTTCCCGGATTGGCATTATTGGGAGTACCTGCGGGCGCAGTTCCCGGATTCTGATTATTCTGATTGGTATTGGGGGCCGTTCCCGGATTCTGATTATTCTGATTGTTGGGATTTGCCGTGCCTGCAGGAGTAGTTATCGGCGTGCCGGCACCATCTACGGTGATGGCGTTGGGGTTCGGGGGAGCAGGCGGAGCACCTCCATTGGGGTTATTTGCAGGAGCATTGGCGGGGTTGCCCGCAACCGGAGCAGTATTTTGGGGAGCAGCATTGCTGCCGCACAAGCTGACTAAATCAAAAGTTGTGCCGCCTCGGGTTTCGATGAAGCAAACCGGCACATTTACTTGGGGGTTTGAGGCTCTGGGAAAGTCGGCTGTTCCCGGCATGGGACGGCTAAAGGCAGCTTCAGCCATCAGTGGGGTCAAGGCCGCCGATAGAGCGGCGATTGTTCGCAATAATCTCATCAGCGTTTCCTCAAATGTATAATTTTATTTTCTCCAGTATTGCCCATAAATTGCCAAGTGTCGTCACTCTAAAAGCCGATCGATCTTTTTGACAACTGCTTCTACAGGGCCACCGCTGGCTGCAACATCTCGCGAAGGCAGAAAGTACAGGTAGAAAAAGCCGAAAGTGGCATAGTCGCGCATCCGTTGCCCTTCTTCCTTAATATTTTTAGTACCGAATTCGCGGGTCAACGTAAGCATTCAAAATATCAATTACAATGCTGGCAATTACGACAATTGCCGCAAAAAACACCACAATACCTTGAACAGTTGGATAATCCCGCAAGCTAATCGCTTCGTAAAGGCGATTTGCCAACCCCGGCCAAGAAAAAGTAACCTCTGTTAAAATAGCACCGCCCAACAGTGCAGCAAAAGTCAATCCTAAGACAGTAATCACCGGAATTAGTGCATTTTTCAGAGCGTGAGCCCATAAAATCTGCAATTCGGGAATGCCTCTAGCTCTAGCTGCTTCGACATAATCTGCTTGCAAAGTTTGCTTGAGATTCACTCTGACAATGCGCTCGAAAATGCCGCTCAAAAGAATGCCCAAGGTCAAACTCGGAAGTGCCAAATAATGCAAAGATGTGAGAAACTGACCAGGGTTAGCGCTCAGGAGACTGTCAATCGTGTAGAGTCCTGTGTAGCCTTCGGGGGCGGGGAATGTCACGGGAAAGCGAGTTCCCAAGGGAAACCATCCCAACTGCACTGCGAAAATCAATTGCAAAACCATACCAGCCCAAAAAGCAGGCAGCGAGTAAGTGATAATGCCAAACAAACGGCCGACAGCATCGAAAATAGTGTTGGGGCGGGATGCTGCTAGGGAACCGATACTGATGCCGACAATTAAAGCTATGGCCATGCTACAAACTGCTAATTCCACTGTAGCCGGGAAATAGTCGCCGATAATTTGCCACACGGTTTGTCCGCGAGTGGTGATGGAGGTTCCCAAGTCGAAGCTCAACAAGTCTTTCATGTATTTGAGATATTGCTGCCACAGGGGTGCGTCGAGGCCGAGTTGAGTTCGCATTGCTTCTTTGGCGCCTGCGGGAGCTCGCGAGCCGAGAATGGCATCTATGGGGTCGCCCGGAGTGGCCCGCAGCAACAAAAATACTGCTGTGGTGATTGTCCACAACATTAGCGGTGCGAGGAGCAAGCGGACAAAAATATAAGATTGCAGGGCTTTGGAACGAGACATAATATTTGGGAATTGCCAATTGCGAAGTCATTAGTCATTAGCCAGATGTTGAAGACATCAGGCAGATGGAAGCTAGAAGCTGGAAAAAACAGATATTTTATATCTGCGACTTCCGTGCCGCGAATCAGGGGAATTGGGAATTGCGAATAGAAAGTTGAGTTGATTTTTGCGAAAAAGTCGATCAACTTTTTCGCAATTGGCGATTTTCCTATTCGCCCAGCAGCGATTCAAAGGCGGCTTGCAAAGACTTGATATCGCCTACTCTGGCTACTAACAAGTTTTCGCTGCCGGCATCCTCCAGCCTATGCCTCCAATACTGGATGCTATCGGAGTTGTTCATCCAGAAACTAATCACGGTGTCTACAACTCGATCGACATCCCAGCCCCGGTAAGGAGAAACTGTCTCCACGGATGCCACAAACGCATCGAGAGTGCACTTCCAGTTTCCCAAGTATTCTACACCCGACGGCTCCTGTTGTTTCAGCAATTCCTGCTGCTGGTTAAAAAATGTTAAAGTTGGTGATACGCCCAGGATTTCAAATGTATAGTTCATGTCATCCTCCAGAAGTATTATTTTGCCAAAATGTCGATCGTCCAAAAAAGCCAAAAACGCTTTACTTGGCTGGCGTTGATGAAATGCAGATGCTTCAATTATCCTCTTTGTTCGATCGGGATTTTGGCGGCTTATCTTATTAATAGCAAATTTTTTAACACTCGATTGTCACAGAATTTACATTTGTCCTGGCACTGTAGAAAAATTTAAAATTCGATAGGACGAAGGCAAACGTGTCACAATTAGTAAGCTGCTCTACTATCCCAAGCCCTCAATCCCTGCCCTATAACGAAAAGCTGACGCACCATACAAGTTGATTTAAGTTAGCCAGTTGCGTAAGTTCTCAAAGATTAGCACTCTCAAAACGAATAACGCAGAAACAACAACAAAACTTACGCACCGACACTATCTGTAGGGTGAGGATTGCGAATCTTACCCCCACAAATAGTATAAAAATTGCTCTTCTGCGTAAGTCCTAAAAATTTAGATAGAGTATTTTGCAATCAGGTTCGTTAACCAGAAGTATTTATCGATATTATGGTTGCAGCATTTTATGCCACCAAACCTATTTATTACATTAGGCAGCAAGATTCTCTTATATAGAAAAAGTATACTTAACACATTACTGTGCTTTCGTACCAAAATATAAGTCTTCTTCACTTCTTAAGCCATATTGTTCAACTTTTTCCGAACTTAATGATTGAGCCATATTTTCTATGGTTATACTAAATCCTACTTCTTTTAGACGATCGGGATAATCACGTCCGTACCATCTAACATGATCTTCTTGTCCAAAATTGCGTAAGCGATCTTCCGGTGATGTAATCGTAGCATCCTCAAAAGTTTTTTCTCGCTCCGAGGCAATTGGCACTTGTAAAGAAGCCCATCCATTGGGTTTTAGAACTCGTAAAAGTTCTCTCATTGCTTGTCTATCATCCAAGATGTGTTCTAAAACATGGTTACAGATAATTACGTCAAAGGTATTATCATCATAGGGAATCTGGGTGAGATCGAGTTGGACATCTACGGATGAATTATTAAGATCGGCGGTTATATATTCAATGTTTTCTGAACAAGCAAATTTTTTGGTTAAGCTACTTTCAGGTGCTATGTGTAGCATTTTAATTGGTTTATTTAAGTCTAAGTTAGACTTTTCATTAAGCAGTAATGTCAGAGAGCGGTGTCTTGGCTGCGAATCACAATAAGGACAAATAACATTGCGATAGCTATCACTCCAGTCAATAAACTTAGTCAAATAATGACCACAACAGGGACAAAAATATAAGTTTTCATTGCCCAAATTTTTGATTATAGAAGTTTTTATTTGTATCCTGATTTTGCTTAAGCCAACACGCATACATCTTTTAGATTTAATCACAAACTGGTTAAAGTTGCTCATGATTATCAGTTTTATCCTTTTATAAGAAACAGAAAAAGTTATGGTGACTGCTTATTATGATTTTTGGCACTAAACTCTCAGAAGCTTAATTTTTTTCCAGCCCTAACTCAGGAGCGAAGCCAGCTAACATTCGCAATCACTCATCGCCGATCGCCCTCAACTCCCACCAAAACTTTAGCATGAGGTCAGGTGCAGTCATTGGTTATCCCTTGATTATTTCACAATTCTTTATTAACTAACTCAAAAATATAAAACCCCTCAAGGTCACGCAGCCCTAATTCAGTGCTTGAGTGATCGAAGCCCCGATCGCTCACAGGAGTCGTCCAAAAAAGCCAAAAACGCTTTACTTTGCTGGCGTTGATGAAATGCAGATGCTTCAATTATCCTCTTTGTAGTCGATGGCTTAGGCCCCGCTACGCTACGGGATTTTGGCGGCTTATCTTATTAATAGCAAATTTTTTAACACCCGATTGTCACAGAATTTACATTTGTCCTGGTTCTGTAGAAAAAATGAAAATCAAATTTTTATTAAGCAGGGGTAAGGTGGGGCATCTGCGCCAGGAGGAACTGATACAGTTTTAGATTTGAGATTTTAAATTTTAGATTAAAGAATTGAATAATTGGGAATGACTGATGACAACCAGGGTTGGATCGCGGGTCTACAATTGCATTTGTTCTAACCTGGTGTGACTTTTGGGCCGCGAGTCCCCAGAGAGATCGCCACATTCACGCAAGTAGTGGCATGATTAATATTACAATTTTTTACAGTAGCGGTGGAAACCTCAGCCCCGTTTTGAGCGATCGGCTACCGCACTTCACTATTGCTGTACAATTTTGTAACTTATATCTAGGGCATCTTTTAAACGACAAACGATCGGCAAACTCGGTAGGTGTCAGAATATTGATGTTATTGAAAAGTCTGAACAGTTGTCTGATGAAAAGCTCCCCCAAGATGTCACTGAGCCTAGTCTTGTTGATACCGCTGGTGGTGCAAATCTCCGTAGCAGTCGGCGTGACTGGATGGCTTTCGTTTCGCAACGGCCAGAAAGCCGTCAATGACCTTGCTACGAGGTTAAGCTTGGAAGTCGCAGCGAGGACTAAAGAAAATTTCCGCAGTTTTGGGGATGTGTCTCATTTATTCCTGCAAATGAATAGTGCTGCGATCGCCTCTGGAAACATAGACCCGGAAGACTTCCCCAACTTAGAGCGCTATTTGTGGAACCAGACCAAGCTGAGCGATCGAACTACAACCATCTACTACGGCGACGAACAGGGCAAATTCCTCTTGCTCAGGCGAGAAGCAGAAGACTTAGTATACATCAGAGACGAATCAACCGCTCCAAACCGCCAAATTTATCGCCTGGACAGCCAAGGAAATCGCACTGAGCTAATCCAAACCGTGTTCTATGACCCCCGTACTAGACCGTGGTACAAAGCTGCCAAAAAGTCAGGTAAAGCCACTTGGTCTCCCATCTACGTCTTCGCAGCCCCGCCAGTTCTGGGGATTACGCCGGTGATGCCTATTTACAATGAAACAGGAAACCTGCGGGGGGTATTGGCAATTGACCTGACTCTTTCTCAAATCAGCGATTTTCTCAAAAGCATCAAAATTAGCCCGTCGGGACAAATTTTCGCGATCGAACGCAGCGGCCAAATAGTCGCCAGTTCCACAGACGAATTGCCCTTTGTCACCGACAAAGACGGACAAAAACGGCTGTTGGCGACACAGAGCAAAAATTTGCTAATTCGATCGGCCTCCACATATTTGCAAAAACGATTTGGTAGTTTTGAACGCATTGACAGCAAAGGACAGTTTACCTTCGAGATAGACGGCAAACGTCAATTCATTACCGTTGCTCCCCTGCAAGACGGTCGTGGCCTCGATTGGCTGATTGTAGTCGCAATCCCGGAAGCAGACTTTATGGAGCAAATTAACGCCAACACTCGCACCACTATCTTATTGTGCTTTTTTGCCTTCTTACTGGCGATCGCACTCGGAATTTTCACCTCTCGCTGGGTTGTCAAACCGATTACCCGATTGTTGCAAGCTTCCAAAGCTTTAACAAAAATGTCCGAATCATCCGACTTCACCTCCGCAGAATTAAACGGCGAAGTCGAAGTTCAAGGCGTCAAAGAACTCGGCCTTCTAGCTCAGTCTTTCAACCAAATGGCCCGACAATTGCGATCGTCTTTTATTGCCCTAGAACAAACCAACTCTAGTTTAGAACAGCGAGTAGCAGAGCGGACTGCCGAACTCGAAGCTGCCGAAGCAGAATTGCGGGCTTTGTTCGCAGCTATGAACGAATTAATTATAGTTGTGGACGCCAGCGGCCGCTATTTAAAAATTGCGCCCACAAATCTTTCTCTCCTCTACAAACCAGCCGAAGAATTAGTGGGCAAAACAGTCACAGAGGTGTTTCCGCAAGCTACAGCCGACAATTTTATCCACCACATCCGAGCAGCTTTAGATACTCAGCAAACTGTCAGCATCGAGTACGATTTAACCATTGACGACCGCGAAGTTTGTTTTGCCGCCAGCATTTCACCGCTTTCAGAAGAATCCGTAATTTGCGTAATCCGCGACATTACCGAACAGAAGCGAGCCGAATCGGCGCGACGCCAAAGGCAAAAACAATTGCTCAAACAAAATACGGTTTTGGTAGAACTGGCAAGAAATAAAGCGCTGTATCGAGGCGATTTGCAAGTAGCTTTGAGGGAAATCACCGAAGCAGCAACTCATACCCTACAGACAGAAAAAGCTGGCGCGTGGCTGTATGATGAGAGTCGGTCGAAACTGCAATGTCTCGACCAATTTAGCCGCAGCAACCACCAGCATTCCCAGGGTAATGAACTCGCAGCAGCAGACTATCCAGCTTATTTTCAAGCTTTGGAAGAACACCGGACGATCGCAGCCGAGGACGCTCTCTCAGATATTAGAACTAGAGAATTTGCCGAATCTTACTTTTCACACGCTGGCACTACTTCTACCTTAGACGCGCCAGTGCGCCTCGGCGGACAAACAGTGGGAGTCATCTGTATCGAACAAGTGGGGACTACTCGCAACTGGACATTAGAAGAACAAAATTTTGCTGCTTCCCTGGCAGATTTAGTATCATTGGCGATCGAAGCCAGCGAGCGCGATCGTACACAAATCGCTTTGCGTCAAGCAGAACAAAAATATCGCAGCATCTTTGAAAATGCCGTCGAAGGCATTTTTCAAAGAACCCCCGAAGGTCGTTTCTTGAGCGTAAATCCTGCTTTAGCGCGCATCTACGGCTACGCCAGTCCCGAAGAATTAACATCAAATCTCACAAACATCAGACAGCAAGCTTACGTCAATCCTCAACAGGGCGACAAGTTTATGCGGGTGATGGAAGAAGTCGGAGAAATTTCGGGGTTTGAGTCAGAAGTTTACCGCGTTGACGGCAGTGTAATTTGGATTTCCGAAAGCGCGCGTGCAGTGTGCGACGCCGACGGCAAGGTACTCTACTATGAAGGCAGCGTCGAGGATATTAGCGATCGCAAAGTCTTTGAATCCGCCTTGCAACTCGCCCTAGAAGCAGCCGAAGCCGCTTCCACCGCAAAAAGCGCATTTTTAGCAAACATGAGCCACGAACTGCGAACACCTCTGAATGCCATCATCGGCTACAGCGAAATGCTCCAAGAAGAAACCGCAGAATTGGGTTACGATGAACTCACCCCAGATTTAGACAAAATTCGCACTTCCGGCAGACACTTGCTATCGCTAATTAACGACATTCTCGACATTTCTAAAATCGAAGCCGGCCGCATGGATCTTTACTTAGAAACCTTCGACATCGCCGCCTTGATTGAAGAAGTCGCCTCCACCGCCGCGCCGCTAATTGAAAAAAACGGCAACACTCTCAACTTGGATCGAATTACGAATATCGGCACTATGCACGGTGACATTACGAAAGTGCAGCAGATTTTATTAAATTTGCTGAGCAATGCCGCCAAATTCACTCAAAACGGTACAATTACCCTCACAGCCAGCCGAGAAAAAATTGCGGGCGACACCAGCGAAGCAAAAAAAGAAAACACTTCTGAACCTGCGGCAAGTTCTCAATCTTCAATGGCCAGTAAAGAATTTTTAGTTGTTAATTGTATAGATACAGGAATTGGGATGACTCCCGACCAGTTGCAGCAAATTTTCCAACCCTTTACCCAAGCAGACGCTTCCACCACCCGCAAGTACGGCGGCACCGGTTTGGGATTGGCAATCAGCCAGCGTTTTTGCCTCATGATGGGCGGCAATATTTCAGTAAAAAGTCAGGAGGGTGTTGGTTCTACTTTCACCATTCGCTTGCCGGTTAATCTGCAAAATTACGGGGCGTAACTGTTACACCGGCTATGCCTGAAAACTAGAAATTACTAACTCCCAATTACCTTTGAATGCTTCTCGGATCGAGAGCATCCCGCAACCCATCCCCCAATAAATTAAAGGCCAAAACAGTCAAAATAATCAGTATCGCCGGAGGCCAAACCAACCAAGGCTGCAACACTAAAATCGAAGCATTAGTAGACAGGGATAGCAAATTTCCCCAAGAAGGATCGGGCTGTTGAATTCCCAAGCCAATTAAACTCAAAACCGACTCCGCCACAATAAAACCCGGAACAGACAAAGTAGCAGAAATAATTACATAAGTAGCAGTTTGTGGCAAAACGTGGCGGACAATAATATAAATTGGATTGGCGCCCATTGCCCGCGCCGCTTGCACGAATTCTCGTTGTTTAATTGAGAGAACTTGGCCGCGAATCACCCGCGCTAAACTCGCCCAACTGATAAAGGAAGTAATCAGCACAATCAATATAAATCGCTGAGCACTTGTCAATCCCGGTGGCAATACTGCTGCTAGCGCTACTAATAAATAAAGACCGGGAATCGTCATCAATACTTCGGCGAAACGCATTAAAATACTGTCAATCCAACTGCCGAAATAACCAGATATGCCTCCGATAAACAATC
Organism: Microcoleus sp. MON1_C1; assembly: GCF_036701945.1. Lineage (NCBI taxonomy): Bacteria > Bacillati > Cyanobacteriota > Cyanophyceae > Oscillatoriales > Microcoleaceae > Microcoleus > Microcoleus sp. MON1_C1. The sequence goes on from NZ_JAUBRO010000014.1 coordinate 136,869, forward strand.
CCAAGGGAAAAGAAATGGCTATTCCTACTAAACCGATGCTGAGGCTAATTCTGCTGCCGTGTACTAAGCGACTGAATTGATCGCGAGCTTGTTCGTCCGTACCTAAAAGATTAATTTGGCCTTCTCCTGTAGTGCCAAACAGGTGCCTGTCGAAAGGCAAAAATCCTAAAAATTTATAGGGGGAACCTTTGACAAACAAACCGAGAACAGAGGGTTTTTGCCAGTCTACAATTATCTCACGAGCACCGGTATTAGCATCCACCGGGCCCTGAGTAGTCGGATAAACGTGGGGCCCAATAAAGCGGCCATCTTGGGTGCTTAAATAAATCTGAGTCGGTGGCAGCAATGAACCGTTTAATTGAGAGTCGTAGGGGTCGTAAGGTGCCACAAATTCGGCCAAAAGCGCAACTGTATAAAAAATCAACAGTAGCACGGCTCCCAACCGAGCTAGAGGATTGTTTCTAAGATTTTGCCACCAGTTCATAAGTTTTTAGGTTTGAGATTTTAAGTGGGTTAGTAATAAAGACTAAAGTTCTTTGTAGAAACTTTAGTCTGTTCTTAATGGACTCAGCAGCCAAAAGTTAATTCCTGACTTATAACAGTTTTCATAACTGAATTACTTACTACAAAAATTAGACTACTTTTGTTCATCTCCGACCAATATTATTCTAGTTTCATCGTCTGGTATTTTCCCCAATTCCTCGCCGCTAAAAGGATTGTAGAAAAACGAGCCTGTTTGGGGCGGCAATTTGGGATTGAGTACAATTTCTACTATACTTTTTACTACCCCAGTTAGCGGAATTGCCAGGATAACTCCTAGCAATCCTCCCACTCTGCCTCCTAACAGCAAAGCTGTGAAAATAACTACCGGACTCAATCCGGTGAGATTGCCCATGATTCGGGGAGCTACTAAATTATCCTTGATTTGCTGGAGACCGATCGCCACTACCAACACTTGCAGCGCCAGCCACCAATCAATAAACGCTACAATTATACTAACAGTGCCAATTCCCAAGGTTGCTCCAATAAACGGAATTATTTCCGTCAATCCTATAAACACGGCAAATAACAGAAAAAACGGAACTTGCAGCCACCAAAAAGCCAGAGTTAGCGAGATAGCCATAAATAGTCCCAGCAATAACTGTCCCGATACAAATCGCTGGAGGTTTCGCTCCAAAGTCTCTGTTAAAACATAGCGAATGTCTGGGGAAAAAATGCTGGTCAAACCCTGCCACACTCTTTGCCCGTCTAGGAGCATATAAAAAGAAATCACGACAATAAAAATTAAGTCCAAAAACCAGTTAAAAGTACCGACAACTAAGCCTAAACCCGTACCGGCGATCGCCTGGACTTCTCCCTGGACTCTAGCTGACAGTTGCTGCTCCAATATTTGCACGTCAAACGGTAAATTGCGCTCGGCACTCCAGGCTTGAAATTCAGCTAGCTGCAGCCGCCCCGACTCCAGCAATTCCGGGAACCTCACCCCCAACTGCCTCGCTTGGCTGAACACCGGCGGCACAATAGTTACACCGATTACTACTACTATCACACCCGCAGTTAAATAAACCAGCGCCGCAGCTACTCCCCGGGGCAAAAATACTTGCAGTCTTTTTACTGCATAATTTAATAAAAATGCAACGAGTCCCGCAGTTACTAAAATGCTGACCAGTTCCCCAACATAACTGACAGCAGTTAGGGTAAACCATCCCGTCACTAGCACTAGCAGCCAAGTAATTAGAAACTGTTGGAGGGGAGAAAAGAGACTATTCATTTGGATTTTTTTTAAATAAAGTGGCACAACTTTTTCAGCAGATGTGCCGTATTATACAGTAAACACATGACAGTATAGATTAGGAATAATCAGTTCAAGATTAGACTGACTTTTGTGAGCATTGATAGATAGGTGACGGCCAAGCCACTTGGGGAGAGACAATGCCAGCCCGATCGCCCCCACGATCGCCAATCACGCTAATATTCAGTATGCCCCAGAGGCAGATCAAATTAAATCTCGATCGAACAAACTTCGATCGACAGTTAATCAAAATCGCCATTGTAGGGTGAAACGGCGCCATACTCACCCAAAAGGAGGAAGCGCTACTCCAGATACCCTCGGCTAAAATGAACTAAATAATATCGTAATCTTTCTTTACAATATAAAAAAAAAAGGAAAGGCTCATACTGGCGAGAGGAACTACCGTGACTAATAAAGTTTTTTCAGAAGCCGAAGAAAAGCAACCCCTTTCCCCCGTAGAGAGCGGGCGCGACAGGATCTCAGCAGTGGATGTAGCTGAAAGTGAAGTCTCAGACAACTCTCGCTGGCAATTCTCCGCTGAGGAAGATGAACGAGAAGTTGCGCTGGAAGTTCCAGAAATCGAGCAGGAACAGGTTTGGGAACCAGAAGCAACTGAAGTTGGGCCCCGCAAAGAAATCAGGTGGCCGGCCTTGTTGGCGGGCGCAGGGGTTGGCGTAGCTGCAACGCTGCTAGCAGTACACTTCACAGGGGGCAATCAGAGTTCGCGTCCTGCCGCTCCAATTCCATCGGTAAACCAGCAGGCGGCGGCTCCGACGGTGACAGTGGCGCCTGTGGAATCTGCCCAGGTGGGTGAAACTTTGGAAGCCATAGGCACCGTGGCCGCCTATGACTTGCTGCCGGTGCTGCCACAAGCCAACGGTTTGCAAATCAAGCAGGTGTTGGTGAATGAAGGGGATGCGGTAGAAAAAGGTCAGACGATGGCGGTTTTGGACGATTCGGTACTACGATCGCAAATTGCCGAAGCGCTGGCGGGAGTACAATCGGCCAATTCTACGGTAGAACAAGCCGAAGCTCAGGTACAGCAAGCTCAGTCAGCCCAACAAGAAGCCCAAGCCGGCGTTGCTCAAGCCCAAGCTGGCGTTGAAAAAGCCATCGCTGACGCAGCGCAAGCCAAAACAGGCGTCGGGCAGGCAAGAGCCGGTGTGGAACAAGCTAAAGCCGGTGTCACTCAAGCTAAAGCCGGCATTGCCTCCGCTCAGGCTAAATTAGATCAAGCTCAAAGAGAAGTAAATCGCACCCAAGGTTTGGCTTCTCAGGGAGTAATTAGTCAGCAAGATTTAGAAAGACGCAAGACAGAGCGGCAGACTGCTGTTCAAGACTTGAACAAAGCTAAAGCTGACTTGAATACAGCTTTGCAAGAACAGAATAAAGCAGCGGAAGAAGTGCAATCTTCTCTTGCTAAAGTAGCTACTGCTGAAGCTAATATTAGTACGGCTAGAGCAGCCCTCGCCAGCGCTCGTGCAAAAGTGAATACGGCCGGAGCGAGTGTCAGCAGTGCGAGAGCAAATGTCGGAAATAACGCAGCAAGTGTCCGCAGCAATGATGCCCAAGTCAAACAGTTACAAACTCAACTAGAACAAACAATTGTTCGAGCGCCCGATAGCGGCACTGTGGCTGAAAGAATTGGTCGAGTTGGCGATGTTTCTTCGGGAAGTCAAAAACTCTTTTCGATTATTCGCGGCAACAAGCTGGAACTGCAATTGAAAGTGCCGGAAACTCAAGTTTCGCGAGTGCGGCCGGGAACAGCAGTGCAAATTACTTCGGATTCTGACAAGCGGATTAAGTTGTCAGGAACTGTGCGAGATATTTCGCCGCTAGTTGACCCGCAAAATCGGCAAGCTACGGTGAAAATTGATTTGCCGGCAAGCGAGTTTTTGCGATCGGGAATGTTTTTGCGCGCATCCATTTCGACTGCAACGGCTCAAGGTTTGAAAGTGCCCGCTAAAGCTATTGTGCCGCAACCTGACGGCAGTTCTATTGTTTACAAACTTGTGGGCCAGGACAAGGTGCAGGCTCAACCTGTGGAACTCGGGGAAATTTCCGGGGGTGCGGTGGGCGATTTGACTGCTGCTAAGGTACAGATTAAAAAGGGTTTGAAGGCGGGCGATCGCGTGGTTGTTACTGGCGCTGGTTTTCTTAAGGATGGCGCTCAGGTTCAGGTTGGTAAATAGTTATATCGATTCCGGTTCCAGCGGCATCATTGTTGACTGTTGACTGTTGAGTGTTGAGGGTTGACTGTTGACTGTTGACTGTTGACTGTTGACTCGATTTTATTATTGTGATGCAACCGGAAACAATATTCGATCAGGAGATATTATTAGAAATAATATCACTTGCGGTTGCGCCGGAATGATATCAAATCCCATCTTCATCTTCCTGATAAAGTCGAATCAAGCTGTCAACAAATATAAGGCGCAATTTTCACTTTTTTGACTCATATCGCATCTGTTAGCATCGGAATTATTCCTATATCTATTCTCGACCTCTGCGTGAATCAGCGTCAATCCCTTCTCATTTGCGGTTAATACATTCTCTTTTTTTCACCGCAGATACAGGCAGATAAACACAGATTAATATCAATTCCGGTTGCACCGGAATTATTGTTGACTGTTGACTGTTGATACCAATTTAATGTGAAGTTGCACATATCTCGATCCCCCTAAATCCCCCTTAAGAAGACCCACTTTGAGAAGAATCTTGTCCCCCCCTTATTAAGGGGGGTTAGGGGGGATCAGATTCTATGCAGCCTCATAAAAAATTGGTATGAGTCGGGGTCGAAAAACTTAATGGTTAAGTGTTAACTGTTGACTCGATTTTATTATTCCGATGCAACCGGAAACGATATAACGCAGATGAATTAGATCAATTCCGGTTGTACCGTCGGGAATTGTTGACTGTTGACTGGATTTTACTATTCCGATGCTACCGGAATTGATATCACAATCAACAGTCAACAGTCAACAGTCAACAGTCAACAATCAACAGTCAACAGTCAACAGTCAACAATCATGGGATCTCTGTTCGTATCGGCAACCTCACGGTAAACGTTGCCCCTTGTCCCTCACCTGAACTTTCTGCATTAACAGTACCGCCGTGGAGTTCTACTAAATGACGGACGATCGAGAGTCCTAGCCCCAATCCAGACTCTCTGCGAGAGAAACTGCTATCCGCCTGACGGAAGCGATCGAACACATAGGGGAGAAAATTAGGGTGAATGCCCTTACCAGTATCGCTAACTTGGATTTGAGCCATGCCATCAATGTAGTCTAATGCGATTTCAATTTTTCCTCCGGCTGGGGTGAATTTAATCGCGTTTGAAAGTAGATTCCACACTACCTGTTGTAAACGGCTTGGATCGCCCAATACGTTTAGTCTTAAAGAAGTTAGCTTGGATTCCATTTGAAGATTTTTCGCTTCTGCTGCCAAACGAACCACCTCCATCGCATTTTTAACCAGTGGATTCAGCTCAATTTCAGAAGCGTTGAGGTGAAACTGGCCTGTGGTAATCCGCGAAACGTCTAAGATGTCATCGATGAGCTGGTTTTGTGCTTTGGCGGCGCGCTCGATCGTTTTTAGCGCCTCCTCGGTTTTAGCCTGGTCAAATTTTTTCAGGCGCAGCAACTGTGTCCAGCCAATGATCGCATTGAGCGGCGTCCGCAGTTCGTGAGAGAGGACGGACAAAAACTCATCTTTGATGCGGTTGGCGTCCTCAGCAGCCGCACGAGCCAATTGTTCTTGAATCCGGAGGCTGCGTTCTGTCTCCAACTGTTTTTGCTCGGTGATATCCTCGATCGCCAACAGAATCATCTGTGTATCACCCATCGGAGGCATTTTGCGGCCATTGAGCTGCATTATTTTATGCCCGATATGCTCAAAGTCATGCTCGACCTCAAAATCGTGAAACTCGGTCTTTCCGGCCAGAATTTCTTTTAGGAGCGATCGCAACTTGGGAATATTCCACTGTCTGTTACCGAGATCGAAGATTGAGTGTTGCTCAGTGTCGATCGGCTGCACCTGAAACGTCTCGTAGAAAGAACGGTTGGCGGTGATCGCCTGCAGGTTTAGATCCAGCACTAGCAACGGTTCCCGCACGGTTTCCACGATCGTTTCGGCGTAATTTTTCGCTTCCATCAACTGCTGGGCGCTGACTTTGAGATCGTGGATATCCACCAACATCACCACAGCCCCATCAATCTTGTGGTCGATCGTCCGATACGGTCGAATATGCAGATCGAACCAACGACCCTCTCGATCTTGAACCTCCTGAACTTTCCAATGGAGGGTACGGATCACGTCTACAATCATTGGCTCTAACTCCGGCACTATCAACTTGTGAGTGATGTCGCTCACACAGCGCCCGACATCGCTAGAAATCAAGTTGAAGATGCTTTCGATTGCGGGAGTAAACCGGCGGATTCGCAGGTCGCCTCCCACCATCAGGATCGGAATATTGATGGTGCTGAGCAGATTCTGTAAATCGTTAGTCACCCGAGTTGATTCAATATTGCGCCGCTGCCATTCGTCATTAATCGTGTTTAGTTCTTCATTGGTTGCCTGAATCTCTTCTTTTGCGGTTTCGAGTTCCTCATTTGTACTTTGCAACTCTTCGTTGTTCGACAAAATCTCCTCGTTGGCGGCTATCAAATCTTGGTTAGCGGCTTGATGTTCTTGGATGATCGATTGCAGGTGGTCTTTGGTGTTTTTGAGTTCTTCTTGCAGCCTCGCAATCTCCAAACTTTCACCATCTAAAGCATGGAAGTTGACTCTACCATCGTTTGCAGCAGCAGGCATTGCAGGGATCGGCGCCTCATCTTGAAACAAAACTAAAAAATAGTTTTTTGCTACAGCGCCTGTTGGGAATGGAATCACATTAATTCTGACGAGGCGCACGATCTCGCTTTCTCTAATTTTCAAGCCGGTACGTTCGATCGGCAACTGCTGCTGGGAGGCCTGTTCAATTGCAGTGCGGAGTTCGACGCGCAATCCTTCTTTTGCCATTCTCAGCAAATTCAAGCTAGCCCTACCGGGAGACGGTTCTAGGTAGGGATTCGTCTGTCCTCGAAATTGCAGAATCTCCCTGGCTGTGTTAATTACGACGCCGACAGGCGCATAGTCATTCAAAACAATGCGATCGGCCTGTTTCTCGATTTCCATTTCGTTTAAGCTTTCCGCCTGCTGCGGTGGAAAGTTGATGGCTGTCGCAGGATAGTTGCTAGCAGTTAAATCCATGCTTAGCCAATGCGACAGCAGTTTTTTAGTATAAATTTTGCTCTTTTTGTCTAATACCGCAAACAATTCTGAAAACTCACCAACCGTTTCCGAAGTGCCTAACAGCAAAAAGCCCGCGGGTCGAAGCCCATAGTGAAAAATTGGCAGCACCTTTTTCTGCAACGGCGGGCCCAGATAGATCAGCACGTTCCGACAGGAGATCAAATCCATCCGGGAAAACGGCGGATCGCCGATCAGGTTTTGTTTAGCAAAAACGCAGAGTTCGCGCACCGAGTGAGCGATTTGGTATCCGCCCTCGACTTGCACAAAGAACCGATGCAGGCGTTGGGATGAAATATCCGCGACTTGGGCTGACGTATAAAAGCCGCGGCGCGCATGGGCGATCGCATTTTCGCTGATGTCGGTCGCATAAAGCTGAATCGGCAGATCCGTACCTCGATCTGCTAAAAACTCTAACAAGCAGATGGCGATCGAGTAAGCTTCTTCACCGGTTGAACAGCCGGCCACCCAAATTCGGATCGGTGTTTTCGACGATTTATTTTTAACGATTTCGGGAAAAACATTGCTGGTTAAGGCCTCAAAGCTTTCGGGGTCGCGGAAAAAGCTGGTGACATGAATGAAGATATCGTGATAAAGCGCCGTTACTTCTGTCGGGGTGTTTTGGAGATATTCGGCATAATCCTCGATCCGTTCCAGCTTGTACAGCAACATCCGCCGCTGCATCCGCCGCTTCAAGGTGGTTTGTTTGTAGTGAGTAAAGTCAACTCCTGTAGCCGCGCGCAGCAACCTGTAGATGGTGGCGATCGCATCTTTACTTTCGATCGCATCTTCGCTGGTGGTTGAGTCTGTCGCAGGTCGATCGGCCATGTAGGGATGACGGCTGATCTCTGCTATTTTCTCGGCAATTTTTTCCGGTGTCAAGATAAAGTCTACCTGACCCGTAGCCACCGCAGTGTTCGGCATACTGCTGACTTGTGCCGATCCTTCACATTGGGCAAAAGTAATACCGCCTGCAGCCTTAATCGCTTTTAATCCTTGGGCACCATCGCCGTCGCCCCCGGACAAAACGACTCCGATGGCTTGGTTCCCGCGTTCTGCGGCGAGGGAAACCAGAAAAATATCGACGGACATAAATATCCCGCGTGCTCTGCCGCGAGGCGTTAGCTTCAGCACCCCTCGATCGATGGTCATGCTGACATTCGGGGGGATGACGTAGACATGATTCGGTGCTACGGGCATCCCATCTGTTATTTCATGCACGGGCATCTGGGTCGATCGAGCCAGGAGCTCACTCAACACACTTTCCTGAGTCGGCAACATATGCTGGATTATTACAAACGCCATGCCCGTATCGATCGGCAAATGCCTGAGTAATTCGGTAAAGGCTTCCAATCCACCCGCAGAGGCTCCTATTCCGACAACGGGAAATAACTCGTTTTGATTGTTTTGTTGCTTGCCTTCAGCATCCATATCAGCTTGAGCTTTACATTTTTTGAATTTATTTTTATTAATCATTTATTCTACCGCCTATCTTGCTGTTTGAATAAATTTTATGATGATAAATTTTTATTTTTATTATATTAATACTTATATAATAAAATCAAGGATCGCGCATCTACCTGGAGATATATTGAGCGGGTGCATTCGGCGCGAGCGATTTTCAAAATCTATTATTATTATTATTATTATTATTATTGAGAGTCCTACTGCTTTGATAATGGGGGACAATCGTGAGGGTTGAAGCCGTCATAAATTCTACTAATTGTACTGTTGAAAGTAGAGCAAGAGTAAATTTATCACATTCTGCGATCATCGTAGCACTTATATGAATGTTGGCCACCACAGACTCCAGATATCCTAAATCCGTCCACTCATCAAGGAACTTCAAACCCGAATCTTGTCCGCCCTTCTCAAGCAGTGGGGCGAGGGAGAAGCTGCGCGAAAAGAAAACAGTACAACTAAGTAGATAAACTTAAAAAAACAGAACACCCTACAGAAGGGCAATTAATTTCGTTTTTAGGCAGATTGTGGCATCGCAAATTCGCTAGCGCCCTGTCGATGTAAACTATCTCTGGATGATTTTCTAGTATCGGCTCAATAAGTAGGGGTAGCAGAAGAAAAAAGTAAGCAGAGTACACAAAGTGTCATAAAATAGGACATATG
>NZ_JAUBRO010000113.1:0-2791 GCF_036701945.1 Microcoleus sp. MON1_C1
TCATCTTTATTTTACGATTTTACTAGCTTTTTTATTTTAAGCCTTTTTTGACATATTCGCAAAAGTGAGATGCACCCTGTAAAAAGTTGTACTCCAATTGAGATAAAAATTTTATTCCAACTCACTATTCGAGCTTCTGAAATAGTTCGTCATTACGGAACAACTCGATTCAGATCGACCTATCTTAGGCATAAGATTGTCTCTTTTTGGTGGCTATGTCTATTTACAAGTCCCCCAAAATAGTTAATACTTGAAAGCTTTATTTCAGCGGCATTTCAGGGATATTGCCTCCCGGCAATTGCGACGTAAACTTTGTTTGGGAAGTTCGATCGGTATCAGCGCGTGCTTCGTGGTGTTATAAGGCAGGAAATGCGGAAATTAATGCGGTTTTTACTAATCCTGAACCTGTAAAAGTTGGGTCAAAATCAGAAATTTTGGAAAATCCGCTGACGAAACGAGAACAGGAAATCTTGGCTTTATCTGCAGAGGAAAAGCAATCAGGAAGCTGCACAAATATTGTACATTGCTCCGGGTACGGTGCGGGTTCATGTACACGCAATTTTGCAAAAGTTAGAAGTGCGCGATCGCACTCAAGCTGCTGTACTCGCAATTCAGAAAGGATTGGTTGCTGAAGAACTTGTGGCGATCGAACCTTGACCAGGGCGGGTTTTGTACCGGAATTGTCGGTTTTTTAAAGGAATTATTGGCTAAACCCGCCCCTATCAAGATGCCTCTGTGGCAGGTTCACGGAAAATTAGTATCATTCGTCTTGATTTTTAATTTTACTGATGACATTCAATCTTTAAATTTGCTAAGCTCTACACACTTTAATTTTCCTACCGTCATCTAACCAAAGGCGTATTATGCCAAATTTTATCAGTTCAGTTTTTAGTTCGATCGCCTTTCTCGACTCTGCCCTTCCCGATGGCGAAACTCTCCGCAACGGTATCGCAGCGGGGACAGAAGTTATTACCCTGGATGGGGCGCGGGATGGACTAGAACAAATCACGACCGCGCTAGCGAGTCGCAGCAATATAAAAAGCATTCATATCCTCTCCCACGGCCGCCCCGCAAGTTTGCAGCTAGGCGCGATCGATCTAAACTTGACAAATTTAAAAACTTATGCCAAAGAATTGCAGCTTTGGTCGCGATCGCTGGCAGAGAGTGCAGAGATTTTGCTGTACGGGTGCGATGTAGCGGCGGGGGAGAAGGGCGCTAACTTTGTGCAGCAAGTGAGTCAGCTAACCAAGGCAAAAATTGCTGCTTCTAGAACGCCGATCGGCTGTGACGCTAAGGGCGGAGACTGGCAGCTAGATTATACAACGGGAGCGGTGTCATCTGGGTTGGCGATCGACCCAGCCACAATGGCTACCTATCAATTTGTGTTGGGTCTACAATTTTTGGGACAAGCAGGATTTGCGGCAAATACAACTTTTGGAGGAACTCAGGTAGGTGGACTATCTCGCCTTACCTACGCGGGCAACAACAGTAAACTTTCAAGTGGTGGGGAATGACAATACTGGTTTATTCAGCGTACCACCCGCGATCCACTCTTTAGGACAACTGATTTTTACGTCGCCGGGGGCGGCGAGCTGCCGTGCTACTATTAGTTTAAACCTCAGAGACAATGGTGGTATAGCTAACGGCGGTATCGATACTTCGGCTACCCAGACTTTCGTCATTAACGTCACCAACCAGCAACCAGTGGCACAACCAGACAGTTACAGCATTCCCCACGACAAGGTATTCAGCCTGGCAGCCCCCGGAGTCTTGGCCAACGACGACGACCCCGACGGCGACCCCCTAACTGCCAAACTGGTGTCCTCGCCAAACAACGGCAAGGTAGTTTTTAACAGCGACGGTTCCTTCAGTTACACTCCCAATCCCGGTTTTGCAGGCCTAGAAAACTTTACTTACAGCGTCAGCGACGGCGATACGCCGTCTCCCCCGATTTCAGTGAACCTCAAGGTCACTAACTTTCCGCCAGTGGCACAACCAGACAGTTACAGCATTCCCCACGACAAGGTATTCAACCTGCCAGCCCCCGGAGTCTTGGCCAACGACGACGACCCCGACGGCGACCCCCTAACTGCCAAACTGGTGTCCTCGCCAAACAGCGGCAAGGTAGTTTTTAACAGCGACGGTTCCTTCAGTTACACTCCCAATCCCGGTTTTGCAGGCCCAGAAAACTTTACTTACAGCGTCAGCGACGGGGTATCGCCGTCTCCCCCGATTTCAGTGAACCTCAAGGTCACTAACTTTCCGCCAGGGGCACAACCAGACAGTTACAGCATTCCCCACGACAAGGTATTCAACCTGCCAGCCCCCGGAGTCTTGGCCAACGACGACGACCCCGACGGCGACCCCCTAACTGCCAAACTGGTGTCCTCGCCAAACAACGGCAAGGTAGTTTTTAACAGCGACGGTTCCTTCAGTTACACTCCCAATCCCGGTTTTGCAGGCCCAGAAAACTTTACTTACAGCGTCAGCGACGGCGATACGCCGTCTCCCCCGATTTCAGTGAACCTCAATGTCACTAACTTGCCAACCAATCAGCCGCCGCAGGCAAATAGTGACCGTTACAACACTCCCCACGACAAGACACTCAATGTCGTAATTCCCGGAGTCCTGGCCAATGACATCGACCCCGACGGCGACCCCTTGAGTGCCAAGCCGATATCCTTGCCAAAGAACGGCAAGATCAATTTCAACCCAGATGGTTCCTTCAACTATACTCCCAATCCGGGTTTTGTCGGCTTGGAGGAATTCAGCTACAGTGTCAGCGACGGGA
>NZ_JAUBRO010000113.1:2891-4360 GCF_036701945.1 Microcoleus sp. MON1_C1
AACCCAGATGGTTCCTTCAACTATACTCCCAATCCGGGTTTTGTCGGCTTGGAGGAATTCAGCTACAGTGTCAGCGATGGAACCTTCGCGTCTGCAACCACTCAGATAAGTATTAATGTCACCAATCAGCCGCCGATCGCACTAATTGACAATTACAAAACCCTGCACGATCGAGTCATAAACGTGCCTGTGGCTGAGGGAGTTTTAGCCAACGATAGCGACTTGGACGGTGACTTATTGACGGCAACTAAAATCACAAATCCCAACAATGGCACTCTCGGATTTAATAAGGATGGTTCGTTTACTTATACTCCGAATCCTGGATTCTTTGGACTCGATAGCTTCACCTACAGTGTCAATGACGGGGCTGCTACTTCACCAGCAATTTCGGCAAATATCAATGTCATAAACAATCCGCCGATCGCACAACCCGATACCTACAGCATCAGTGCGGGAAAAGTCCTCAGCCTAACAGTGCCGGGAGTTTTAGCAAACGACTCCGACCCAGATTTAGACACGCTGACTGCTGCGGTGGCAGCAAATCCGACGCAAGGGTCGATCGCCCTCAACAACGACGGTTCTTTCACTTATACTCCTAACGCAGGCTTTTCTGGAACAGACACCTTTACCTACACAGTCAGCGACGGGATAGTTAACTCTGCACCCGCTACCGTGACTGTCAGCGTCAACAATAACCCGCCTGTGGCGAATTCTGACAGCTATACTACTGCTTTTAATACGGGTCTCAACGTGACTGGTTTGGGAGTCTTAATCAACGATACAGACCCGGAAAACGACCCGCTGACGGCAATTCTGGTGACAAATCCGGCTACAGGGTCGATCGCCTTCAACGCTAACGGTTCTTTCAGTTACACTCCGAATGCTGGTTTTGCAGGGACAGACTCTTTTACCTACAAAGCTAATGACGGGAAAGCTGATTCTGCGATCGTCACAGCAAGCATTATTGTAAATAACCCTCCGACGCCGACGCCCACGGAAACTCCGACGCCGACTCCCACGGAAACTCCGACGCCGACGCCCACGGAAACTCCGACGCCGACTCCCACGGAAACTCCGACGCCGACTCCCACGGAAACTCCGACGCCGACTCCCACGGAAACTCCGACTCCGACTCCCACGGAAACTCCGACGCCGACGCCCACGGAAACTCCGACGCCGACTCCCACGGAAACTCCGACTCCGACTCCCACGGAAACTCCGACTCCGACTCCCACGGAAACTCCGACTCCGACTCCCACGGAAACTCCGACTCCGACTCCCACGGAAACTCCGACTCCGACTCCCACGGAAACTCCGACTCCGACTCCCACGGAAACTCCGACTCCGACTCCCACGGAAACTCCGACTCCGACTCCCACGGAAACTCCGACTCCGACTCCCACGGAAACTCCGACTCCGACTCCCACGGAAACTCCGACTCCGACTCCCACGGAAACTCCGACTCCGAC
>NZ_JAUBRO010000114.1:0-4351 GCF_036701945.1 Microcoleus sp. MON1_C1
ACTACAAAACGCGGTCAGGGTGGTAGCGGGTTGGGATTGCATATTGTCTACAATTTAGTAACCCAAAAACTTCTGGGTGAAATAGAAGCTAAAAGTGAGGTGGGAGCAGGCACCAAATTTATTATTAAGCTACCCCTACAAATCGATGCAAAACTGTAGTTTCCCACATCAAAAGTTCAGTAATAAAAATAGGTGAGCAGCAATGGACAATATTTACGATTTTTCAGCTAAGAATCCTCTCAAAAAATGCTATGGGCTGAAGGATTTAACTCAGATGCGGGTCTAGGCATATCTGACGATCGATCTAGTAACTATAACAAGCCGTACAAATCTCCTCTGAAGGCCAAGGGCGAGATCCCTTCACTCTGTTCTGCCTGCTTTTGGAGGAAACTGTAGAGCGAGATCACTCCTAACATAAATCTTTATTTATACTTTTTTTAAGAAATGTAAAAATTGATATTTTTTTATTTGAAATTTAAATTTTGCTGAAAGGGCAGGCTAGTCTTTATATTAGAGGGTAAATCTACTTACAAATTGATAATTGCTAAAAAAATGTGTATTTATTATTAAAATAGGCTGCAAAAATGATTAACTTAGCTGGCTACGAGATTACCAACCAAATACATGAAAGTAACAATTCTTTAGTTTATCGAGGATTGAGAAAGCAAGACAACCAACGGGTAATTCTCAAATTTCTCAAGCAAGATTATCCGATGCCAGCTTCGTTAGTCAGATACAAGCAGGAATACGAAATTACACGCAATCTTAACCTAGAAAGTGTACCTAAAACCTACAGCTTAGAAAGATACCAGAACAGTTTAGTTATTATTTTCGAGGATTCTGGTGGAAAGTCATTTAACCTGTGGTTGGCTTCTCACAAACTTACCTTAGAAGAGTTTTTGGCAACCGCTATTCAAATAACCCGAGCTTTAGGCGACCTTCATCAACATAATATTATTCATAAAGATATCAACCCCAGCAATATTATTATTAACTCGACAACAGGCCTAGTTCAAATCATAGATTTTGGCATTTCTACTGTTTTAAATCGTGAGAATCCTACCCTAAAAAATCCTAATGTTTTAGAAGGCACTCTGAGCTATATATCGCCGGAACAAACAGGCAGAATGAACCGAGCGATCGACTACCGCACGGACTTTTACTCATTAGGAGTCACTTTTTACGAACTGCTAACGGGGCAACTGCCATGCGATTATAACGATGCAATGGAATTAGTCCATTGGCATATTGCTAAACAAGCAGTACCGCCCCATGAAATCAAGGCAGAAATAGAAATTCCTAAAGCCGTTTCTGATATAGTAATGAAGCTGTTAGAAAAGACGGCTGAAAAAAGATACCAAAGTGCTTGGGGAATTCTCGCAGATTTAGAAGAATGCCTGGAACAGCTAAAGGCTAAAGGAACGATTACAGATTTTGCGCTCGCCCAAAAAGATATTACAGATAAGTTTCAAATTCCCCAAAAACTTTATGGGAGAGAACGAGAAATTGAAACCTTATTAGCAGCATTCGAGCGCGTCAGCAATGGCACAACAGAAATCATGTTAGTGTCGGGTTACTCTGGCATTGGCAAATCAGCCTTAGTGCAAGAAGTTTATAAACCGATTACTAAGGCAAGCGGCTATTTTATTGCCGGAAAATTCGACCAATTTCAACGCAATGTTCCTTATGCGGCTGTTGTCAAAGCTTTTGGGTCCTTAGTCAAACAACTATTAACTGAGAGCGAAACGCAACTGGGCGCCTGGAAAGAAAAACTTTTAGCAGCTTTTGGTGATAACGGTCAAATTATTATAGATGTCATTCCCGACGTAGAACTCATCGTTGGGAAACAGCTACCCGTGCAAGAGTTAGGTGCTACAGAAGCACAAAATCGTTTTAATTTAGTCTTTCAAAAATTTATCCGGGTGTTTTGTTCAGTCGAGCATCCCTTAGTCATTTTTCTAGATGATTTGCAATGGGCTGATTCCGCTACTCTGAAACTGCTGCAAGTAATGATGGCAGATGAGGAAACGAAATATTTATTTCTACTTGGAGCTTATCGAGATAACGAAGTGAGCCCCACGCATCCTCTGATAATGACGCTGGATGGGTTGCAAAAGCAAGATGTTACTATTAACCAAATTACCTTAACTCCCTTAGATATCGAACATATCGCTAATTTGATTGCTGATACTGTGCGTAGAGATAGAGGAGCGGTCATACCCCTAGCTGAGTTAGTCGTTGGAAAAACTCAAGGCAATCCTTTTTTTGTCAATCAGTTTCTCAGAAGTCTCTATGAAGAAAAACTACTAAATTTCCATTTTCAGCAAAGAAGCTGGGATTGGAAAATTTCAGAAATCGAAGCAGTAGGTATTACCGATAACGTGGTTGAGTTGATGGTCGGGAAATTGAGAAAGATGCCCGGCTCAACTCAACAGATTTTACGGTTAGCCGCTTGTGTGGGCAATAGTTTTGACTTAAACACTCTGTCAATTGTTAATGAAAAATCTACCGCCGAAACTTTTAAAGAGCTAGTGTCCGCGATCCAAGATGGGTTAATTTTAGCCACTTCTGAATTAGGCACGACAGAAGAAGAAATTATTCAGTCTCATCTAATCATTACTACTTACAAGTTTTTGCACGATCGCGTGCAACAAGCAGCCTATGCTCTGATTGAGGAAAGTTCTAAAAAAACTGTTCACTTACAAATCGGTCGCCTGCTTTGGCAAAATACCTCGACAGAGAAGCGAACGGAAGACATATTTGCGATCGTCGATCATTTGAATCTAGGAATTGAAGGGGTTGCCGATCAATCCGAACGAACTGAAATTGCTAAACTGAATTTAATTGCCGGTCAAAAAGCCAAAGCAGCTACAGCCCATGAGTCTGCGCTTAAATATTTGCAAGCAGGGTTGGGACTGTTAGTAGAAGATAGCTGGACTTATCAGTATAAATTAACATTAGCGCTGCATGAGGAAGCAGCAGAGACAGCTTTTTTGAGCGGTGATTTTGAAGTAATGCTGAGATTTGTTGAGAGGGTGCAAAACTGCGCTAAAACGCTACTGGACACAGTAAAAGTGTATGAAGTCCAGATTCAAGCTTACGTGGGACAGAACAGGGTGCTAGAAGCCGTTAATACAGCGCTACAAGTTTTAAAGCTGTTAGGGGTGGAGTTTCCCCAAGAGCCGAACCCGTCAGATATTGGGCAGGCAGTAGGGGAAACTGCGACAATTTTGAACGGGAAGCGAATTGAGGATTTAATTGACTTGCCTCAAATGAGCGATCCGTATAAACTAGCAGCCATGAAACTTTTATCAAGTATCTTTGCTCCTGCATACATTGTTGCTCCTGCACTGTTGCCCTTGACTGTATGCAAACAAGTAGATTTATCCGTCCAATATGGCAATGCTTCCGTTTCTCCCTTTGCCTATGCCAATTATGGTTTTCTTCTTTGTGGAGTTTTAGGAGATATTGACTCAGGTTATCAGTTCGGTCAATTAGCTTTAAGTCTAGTCTCCAAGTTAAATGCTCAAGAAATCAAAGCCAAGACAGCCTTCATAGTAAATCTATTTATCCGACATTGCAAAGAGAATCTGAGAGAAACCTTAGAGCCTTTAGTATCAGTTTACTCTAGCGGACTGGAGACGGGAGATTTAGAATATGCAGGCTATGGTTTAATGGTGTACTCCTATTTCGCTTACTTTAGTGGCAAAGAACTGACTGTCCTTGAAAAAGAGATGGGAACTTACAGAGATGCTGCTCATAAAATCAAGCAAAAAACAGCGCTTAATTATATAGAAACCTATTGGCAGACTACCTTAAACTTGCTCGGAAAAAGTGAAAATCCCTTCCTTCTAAAGGGTGAAGCCTGCGATGAGGATCTGAAGTTGCCATTATACCAGCAGGCAAACGACAAAGTGGGAGTTGCATACATATATTTGAATAAAATTTTACTTTGTTATTGGTTGGAAAATTACTCGGAAGCAATTGAGAATACTGCTAGAATAGAGAAGTATTTAGATGCAATGGTAGGAATGCCCGTTGTTCCTGTCTTCCATTTTTACGATTCTTTAGTAAGGCTCGCGGTGTATTATGATACTCCACAGTCAGAGCAAGAGGGTATTCTTGACAGAGTAAAAGCTAATCAAGAAAAAATGCAGAAATGGGCGCATCATGCTCCAATGAATTATCTGCACAAATTCTATCTAGTAGAGGCAGAACGGCATCGGGTTTTAGACGAAAAAATAGAAGCGATTGAGATGTACGACAAGGCTATTGCCCTTGCCAAAGAAAACGAGTACATCAACGAAGAAGCACTCGCTCACGAACTTGCTGCCAAATTTTACTTGTCATG
>NZ_JAUBRO010000115.1:0-3863 GCF_036701945.1 Microcoleus sp. MON1_C1
ATATGTCCTATTTTATGACACTTTGTGTACTCTGCTTACTTTTTTCTTCTGCTACCCCTACTTATTGAGCCGATACTGTTTATGCGTGGTCAAAAAAAGGAAAAAAAGTATATGGGGATAGACAAGGAAAACGCGGAAAAAGAAAAAATTTAGTAGCAGGAAGAAGAAAAGGAAACAAGGACTTGATTGCACCTATGGTCTTTACAGGAACCTTGAATGCAGAAAGTTTTGAAGGGTGGTTAGCTTTATATTTATTGCCATCTTTAACAATACCATCAATATTAATCATGGATAATGCACCGATTCATCGTAAGACAGCAATTAGACTCCTGGTGGAGGAAGCCGGCCATCAGATACTTTTTTTACCAAAATACTCTCCTGACTTAAATGATATTGAGCATGATTTTAGTGCATTAAAGAGAGCTATAATGTATTCGCATTCTGCCACATCTCTTGATGAGATTATTCGCGCTTATTGTGCAACTTAGTGTCTCATCTTTATTTGAAATAACTATACCCTCAAAGAACGTACCTATGAACATCAACCCACAGCCTTACCCCACGGTATACCTGTCGGCATCGGTCAGGGATATAGTACGATCGCACTGATACCTTCGATGAGCGGCAGTTGGGCACTGCCGTTAAGACATGAACGTATTACCAGTTGGGACAACCCAATCGGTAAAGGCGCTGAACAATTGGCACAAGTATGTCAATATCTTCAGCATAGACCGATCGCTCTATTTGATAGTGAATATGGGTGCGCCCCTTTGGTTAAACCCACCGCTGCAATCGCTGCTGATAAACTAATGCGTATTCGCTCCAATCGTTGCTTATGGTCAACGCCCCCAGCCTATAGTGGTAAAGGCAGACCCAAAATTCACGGTCAACAGTTTAAGCTCAACGACTCTCAAAGCTGGTGGGAACCAGAACAAACCCTCGAATCTGTTGAACCCAAACTCGGAAAAATTCGGTTAAGAAAATGGGATGACTTGCACTTTCGAGGTAGTCCCAAACATCCAATGACTCTGATTTTAGTCGAACGTCTAGAAACTGTAACGGGTCGATTAAACAGTCAACCTTTGTGGTTAGTGTGGGTTGGTATCCAAATGCCGTCTCTGGCTGAAATTTGGCAACTATATCTACGTCGTTTTACGATCGAGCATTGGTATCGGTTAGCTAAACAAACCTTGCATTGGACTGTGCCGAAGCTAAGCACTCCTGAACAATGCGAACGATGGAGTGATTTAATGCCATTGCTAACATGGCAATTATGGTTAGCTAAACATGTCGTCACAGAAATTCGTTTGCCCTGGCAAAAGTCTCTCCCTGAATTGACGCCGGGAAGGGTTGTACAATCAATGCTTCCACTTTTAGTCAGGATTGGAAGTCCGGCTGTTGCTCCGAAACGGCGAGGAAATTCAGACGGATGGCAAACAGGAAAACCTCGCACTCCAAGATGCCGCTATCCTGTGGTCAAAAAGGGTAAAGGTAGGTTCCAAAACTGGTCAAAATCGATTAGTTAACCTGATCAGCTCTCTCTAAATTCACCATAACTTCTACTCAGCTAAGGCTGAGTAAATTTGTGCTTAGTCTAAACTCCAATACCAAGAATACAAGCATATCAATCGCAATCCACTGTTTTTCTTTGACACGCGGATTAGCGAGGAGATGTTAGCAACAGAAGCTGACATTGAACGACGCACAGAAAACCGCTCTCAAGATATGCCTCTGCGGCTAGTATTCTCAGGTCGCCTAATTAAGATGATAAGGAGCCGATCATTTACTTGAGGTCGCTAGAGAGCTCAAACAACTGAAGGTGAAATTTGAAATGTTCATCAGTGGTATTGGTGAATTAGAAGAGATGATGCACCAGCAAATAGCTGCCAATCAACTTAATGATTGCGTGAAAATGCTCGGAGTGCCTGACTTTCAAACAAAGTTTTTCCCCTTTGTGAAGAACAATATTGATTTGTTTGTTTGCTGTCACCGACAGGGCGATCCTTCTTGTACTTACATAGAAACTATGGCTGGTGGCGTGCCGATTGTTGGATATGCTAACGAAGCATTCCAGGGAATTGTAGAAATGTCGGAGGCAGGATGGGTGGTGCCAATGAATCAGCCTAAACAGATGGCGAAGAAAATTGCAGAACTCAGCCACAACCGGGAAGAAATTAAATCGATGTCGTTCAAGTCGCTGAAGTTTGCTCAACAGCACACATTTGAGAAGACTTTTCAAGCTCGCGTAAAACATATGCAGGCTATTGCCTACTCAACGCGGCTTAATCAAGTCACCGAAAGTCAAGTATATGATGCTCCAGATATGGTTTGGGCGTACAGTCAACTGCCTTAAGAGTCCTTTTGCCGATTGAGCCAGGTGTCATTAAGGTAGCCACGGAAATCGGAGGTCTTGTAAAGGCAATGGTTGAGGTGATCGATCGCCATTAGATTTAGATGTTTTTTTCAAACTTAATAGCATCAAACTCGACTGGGCGATCGCATTTCTTCCATAGGTTCTCAAGTCTCCTTTAACGGGTTACATTTTCTGGGCAACTACCAGATCCCACCCCAACTATAAACCATCGAGCGACCAACTCATTTTCCTTTCCACCGGAACAGGCACAAGTAATACTATTTTCCTAAAGTAGTGCTACAGTTAGTAGGTGTCTGTGTTGTAAGTTAGTACCCAAACATAAGAAAGAAAAATGTCAGGAGTTGCCAAGATTGAAATTCGGGAAACAGCAGCAGAATTGAAAGCTCTTCTGCGTCAAGAAAAAGATGCTCAACGCTATGAAAAACTGCAAGTTCTGTATTGGCTCAAAACTCAAACGGTAGAAAGTGTATTGTCGGCTGCTGTGCGGTTAGGTAAACATCGTACCAGAATACAAAGATGGCTGTCTAGCTATCGCTCGGGGGGAATAGAAGAATTATTAATCCAGAAACCCCGTTCGGGAAGACCGAGAATAATGAATCCAGAAACCGTAGAGAAATTATCACAGGAATTGCAACAACCCGAAGGATTCAGTAGCTATAAAGAAGTACATCAATGGTTGACAAGCTGCTGTGAAGTAAAACTAGCATATCGAACAGTACATCAGTGGGCAAGATATCGGCTCAAAAGCAAATTAAAAGTGCCGCGCCCAGTAAGTGAAAAGCAAAAACCAGGAGCACCAGAGGAATTTAAAAAAAACTTTCATCCTTAATCAAAGGCAGCTTGAGTCAGAGTGAGAGCTTTTTCAAACAGTGGAAAAAAGTGCGATATTGGAGTGAAGATGAAAGCCGGATGGGCTTGCATACAATTAGGAGAATAAAATTAACAGGGAGCGGAATAAAACCGCAAGTCAAAGTGCTATGGGATTTTACTTATTTATGGCTGTACGGGGCAGTGGAGCCACTAACAGGAGAGGGTTTTTTTTACGAGTTTACGCATCTGGATACAACGTGCTTCGAGAAATTCTTGGAGCTATTTGCCAGTAAGTATCCTCTGGATTTACATATCATACAAGTAGATAATGGAGGGTTTCATAACTCCTTAAATCTGAGCAGACCGCCTGAATGTTATTTTGCTATTTCAGCCAGCCTACAGTCCGGAAGTAAATCCAATAGAAAGACTGTGGGGGTATGTAAAAGAACAATTAAAATGGTTGAGATTTGAACACATAGAGGAGTTGAGAGCAGCGGTGCAAAAAGAGTTAAACAAGTTGACGAATGAAGTCATTGCTTCTTTGACGGGATGGCAATTCATTTTAGATGCCTTATCTGTAGCAGAACTTTAGGAAATTGGTATTATTTTGCTATTTCAGCCAGCCTACAGTCCGGAAGTAAATCCAATAGAAAGACTGTGGGGGTATGTAAAAGAACAA
>NZ_JAUBRO010000115.1:3963-4191 GCF_036701945.1 Microcoleus sp. MON1_C1
ACATAGAGGAGTTGAGAGCAGCGGTGCAAAAAGAGTTAAACAAGTTGACGAATGAAGTCATTGCTTCTTTGACGGGAGGGCAATTCATTTTAGATGCCTTATCTGTAGCAGAACTTTAGGAAATTGGTATAAGGTGTGCAGTCAGCAGCTCATACCAATTTTACATGAAGTTGCATAGAATAAAGATACTGTTTAGAGGTGATAAGTTATGGCACGTCAACTGATTGT
>NZ_JAUBRO010000116.1:0-4115 GCF_036701945.1 Microcoleus sp. MON1_C1
CCCTTTCATTTATTATCAAACTTTCCTATTTTACCAGAGAAATCCATATTTACATCTCAAATGGAATTGCTATATATGACACGGGGAAAAGTTATTGCCAGATTCATAAGAACAATAGTCCGGACAGTTTTTATATGGCCCAATGGCTTATTCTCGCTTGACTTTGAGCCACTGTGGATAATTAAATCAATGTCAGCTCCACCCCTGACGCGGCATTTAATTCGACTTTATTTATGATCCTTGCCCCGCGTAAGCTTGTAGTCTCGTTCCAAAAACTGTCCGGAGTATTTTAAGAATACTCCGAGTAACAGAGCAAACCTCATAAACACTTACTTGCTATGGAGCCTTTCGAGCACTTTGAAGAACTGGTAGCCAGCCCGATCGATCCGACACATGGAGAATATCTAGAATGAACGACTACGATAGGGCTCGTCTGGTAGCTCAAGCTTTTTTGAAGGGTGAACAGACACCAACCCGGAAAATTATTCAGGAAAAAGTCAAAATCGCTGTTGAGTCTACCAGAAGTAGCGAACAGGGCCGTGCCGTTGAGGTAGATGAGGAAAAGCTCGTCCGGGAACTTGAAAGCCTTTTCAACATCTGGATGGGTCCAGGTACTGTACTAGAAAATCCTAAAGATGGTCACATCCCTTGGTTGGCTGACCGCAACAGTGAAGTCAATTGGGATTTTTGGAACCGTTATGTACTTTATTTGGAGGAAGACAAGGGCTGGGCACCAGCGACGACCCGTGGTCTAGACCAGTTAACTGACTCTATTCTTGAACGCCTAGAGAACCCCTTGCGTTCAGGAGCTTGGGATCGCAGAGGAATGGTTGTTGGACAGGTTCAGTCTGGAAAAACAGCAAACTATACTGGTCTGATCTGCAAGGCGGTTGATGCAGGATACAAACTGATTATTGTGCTGGCTGGTATGCAGGACAGCTTGCGGAGCCAGACACAACTGCGTCTAGACGAAGGTTTTCTCGGATATGACTCACAAGTACATAGAGCTTCGACTCAAGAGAGTTCCTCCATTGGAGTAGGGCAAATTCCTCTTGGAAAGAGGCTGATTGCTGATTCAGCTACAAACAGTGCTAATAATGGTGATTTTAGTAAAAAAGTAGCAGGTCAGTTTGGGGTATCAGCAGGGGCTGGAAATCCATTATTGTTTGTTGTTAAAAAGAATACAACTGTACTGAAAAATCTCCTACACTGGGCTTTGCGTCATGGAGATAAACATGAAAAATCAGCAAAACGCATCGTCAGAGGAGTTCCCTTACTCGTCATTGATGACGAGGCAGACAATGCCTCGATCAACACAAATTCCCCACTATTCGATGAAAATGGCCAAGTTCAGGAAGAGTATGATGTCTCAGCAATCAATGGATTAATCAGGAGGCTGCTTCATAGTTTTGAAAAAAGTGCTTATGTGGGTTACACAGCCACGCCATTTGCTAACATCTTTATCTACTCTGAGCCCACTCAAAAAAATCCTGAATATGGAGACGATCTCTTTCCAAGTAGTTTCATTATCAACCTGCCTGCACCGTCAAACTACATCGGGCCAGTGCAGGTATTCGGACTGGATAGGGAGCCGACAATTGGTCGTGAAGCATCTGAAGCTTTGCCCATAATCAGACCAGTGGACGACCAAAAAGAATGGATGCCGGAAAAACACAAAAAAGATCACGTTCCGGGTGAACTTCCACAGTCTCTAAAGCAGGCAATTAGGGCGTTTATTCTTTGTTGCGCTGCAAGAATTGTGCGAGGACAGGAGAACGAACACAACTCAATGCTAGTTCATGTGGCCCGTTTTACGGCTGTCCAATCCGAGGTAGCAAAGCAAGTCAAAGACGAGTTGACTTCCCTACAAAAACGACTGCGGTATGGCGACAGCAACGCACCAGGCAAGCTAGAGGAAGAATTTGAGAAGTTATGGAAAGATGACTTTGTGCCAACCACTTCATCTATAATCTCATCCATACCCGATCCAGAACTAAAATCAGTTTCTTGGGAAGAAGTCAAACCTTTGCTGCACCGGGCCGCCTCTAAGATTCAGGTTAAAAAAATTAACGGCACAGCCAAAGATGTACTAGACTACTGGGAACACAAAGACAAAGGGTTAAGCGTTATTGCGATCGGCGGTGATAAATTGTCTCGTGGTCTAACCTTGGAAGGTCTGAGCGTCAGCTATTATCTCCGAGCATCAAAGATGTACGACACCCTGATGCAGATGGGTCGATGGTTTGGGTACAGACCGGGGTATCTAGACCTTTGCCGATTGTATACAACTGATGAGCTAATTGAATGGTACGAACATATCACTGTTGCCAGCGAGGAACTCCGGCAGGAGTTTGACTATATGGCTGATGCCGGAGCGACACCTGATGAATTCGGTCTAAAAGTTCGCACTCACCCACAGGGGCTGCTAATCACTGGGGTTAATAAGATGAAGACAGGCACTGTCATGCAATTGTCCTACACCAGAAGCCTTAGTGAAACTACCATCTTCTACAAGGATGAAAAGAAAAACCAGCAAAACCTTGAAGTTACTGAAGAACTGCTGAGAAAACTTGGCTCGCATACCAGACAAGAAAAGAATAACTATATCTGGGAGCAGGTTTCTGCTGAAAAAGTTATTGATTTTCTGTCAGGTTATGAGTCTCATGATAATTGTAGGTTGGCAAATACTTCACTCCTCGTCAAATACATCGAGGCTCAACTCCCCGCCGATGAACTCATCCTATGGACTGTTGTTCTTATATCAAATAATCGAGCAAAAAATACCTGGAGATTCGTTGACCATGAAGTTGGACTAACTTTGCGTAAGGATACCTCGCCTGAATCTTCTCAGGAATATCGCCTCAGCAATTCTCGTCTCTTGAGTCCAAACGATGAATGGCTCGATCTCTCCCGAGAAACTCGTGACGAAATTCTCAATCTCACCAATCAGCGGCGAGCGGAAGCTGGTAAACCACCAAGTTCTAGTAATACGCCAGATGCAAAAATTGTGCGTTCCAAGCGTTCCCCAAGAAACGGCTTACTATTGATTTATCCACTAGATCCAGAAGGAATAAATTCGGAAATTCCTGTCATCGGTTTTGTGATGAGTTTCCCCGATAGCAAGACAGCCCAGATGGTCGAATATAGGGTTAACAATCCTTACTGGAAACAGGAATTCGGTCAGCCATGACAGTGCAAAATACCTGGAAAATACTGGATGAGGATACTGCAAGTATACCTTCTGGCTATATCATCCGCCGCCTATTGCCAGAGCTTGCATACGATGTTTATCTCGCTATTGAAAAACCTTCTAATGCACGTTTGATGATGATGCGGGTGAAACACAAATCAATTGGGAAAGGTGCTGTTTTTCCGAATTCCAACTGCTTTGAGGTTAGGCGTGTAGCTCTGCAAGGAGATGATGATACCCACCTCACCCTGCAACTGGTACTTATTAACTCGCGTTACAGCGATATCTTTACAACATTAGTACAGGATATTGTTGATGCAATTGCCCCGATTGCGGATGAGCAAAACGCTGTAGGGGCTTTTTTTACCCGTCTGCGGCGATGGCAAGCATTCTTAGAAAAACATAACCCCGAAGGACTGAGCCAACCGGAACAGCAAGGATTATATGGTGAACTCTGGTTTCTGCGACAGATTGTTATTCCTCAACTGGGAGCTCGCCAAGGAGTCAAATGCTGGACAGGTGCAAAAGGAACTCAACAAGATTTCCAGTTTCAAAACTGTGCTGTTGAAGTCAAAACTACGACAGCAAAACAGCATCAGAAACTAACGATTTCCAGCGAACGACAACTAGATGATACTGGCACTGGCGCACTGATTTTACTGCACCTATCCCTTGATGCTAGACAACAACGAGGTGAATCTCTACCGGATATTGTCGCCAGTCTTAGATCACTTCTCGAAAACGACCCTATAGCCAAGGAAGAATTAGAAATACTCCTTTTTGAAGTTGGCTATCTGGATATACATATTCCCTACTATGAACAAATTGGCTATACCCCACGAGAAGTTAACTATAGCAATCCTATATGAATTGTGAAAAGGCATCAAATCTTTTCAAGTTAGGAAAATTGAAAAGATTATATTTA
>NZ_JAUBRO010000117.1:0-4010 GCF_036701945.1 Microcoleus sp. MON1_C1
GGGCCAAAGCCCAAATTCACCACCCCACCAGTCAAACCAGGAAGATTGTTAATCGTCAGACTAACGCTAGTTTGACCGGCATTAAAGTTCACCGTGCCGGACGAAGGATTTACAGCAAATGGACTAATGTTGTAGTCTACGTTGTTCACAGGTTGACCACCAGCAGGGGCAACAATCAAATAGTCGATCGAAGCGGAAACCGAAGTATCGCCAGTCCGATTAATCGTAAACTCTCCAGAACCACCATCAATAATAGGATCGGGAGACGAACCGTAAGAGAAGAAAGTTGGAGGCACAGCATTAGTATCAATATTAGAAATCCCTTGATATTCAATGTTCCGCACTAGGTAGTCGGAACCGTCATTTTTGAACGAGGTAGCGGCGTAGGCAGCGGTGGGGCTATCGTAGGCTTTAGTGGAGAACCGCAGTTCGTCAAAAGTAGCGCCGCCCAAAGAGTCTCCTACTATCTGGAATTTGAAACTGCCATCGGTGCGATCGCCAATGAAAGTCACTCCATCTGAAGACACAGTAATGGGTTTTGGAGCGCTCGGAGCGTTGAGGCGAGCGATCTTAAAATTGGTGGCCGGTACCCGAACCCCATTATTAAAGATTTGCAGAAAACCAACTTCATTGCCTTGATCGCCCAAACCAGGACTTGTTTTGGGAGTCAATCCACTGAGGTCGATCGTTGTGCTAGTGATGTCTTGGTTATCTGCCCATTTCACCTTCAGCGCCTGAGATTGATTGGTGTTGGGGTTATGGTTGATTTCCGCCCGAATTTTCTTGGCGTCGGTGAACCAACCATCATAAGAGGATGGGACACCAATACCACCGGTACTGCCGTAGCTCATCCAGCTTTTAGGGTTTTCGTTCGTTGCTAAGGTGAGGTTGCTGATGACATTCGGGTTAAGGTAGTCAGTTTCCACGCCATCAAAGGCTATCCCAGACAGTTTGATGCCTTGATTCTGGGCGGCATTCGGCCATTTTGTGATCAGGTCACTAATGCTGCTGTAATTATTGGTTTGACCCAAAGAGCCAGTAAGAGTTGGCGCCGGAGTCGGAGTCGGCACCGGGACGACACTACCTCCAAATTCAAAAGAGCCGCTGTCCACGATCGCACCTGGAATGCTGTCGCCATCTTGAGGGCGAGTCACGCCGCGCTGATCCGTAGTGGGTGCGCCAGTGGCAATCCCTTTATCAATTGCCGGACTTCCTATCAGCAGCGGCCTGACTAAAGCGCCGTTGAGGTTTTGCAAAGGGCCGAGTTTCGGGTCTGCGATCGTAATACTTGCCGTCGCATTGAAATCGCTTCCGTCATTGGGGTTTTTGGGCGGCCACTGAAAATTCCCTCCTTGATCGCTATATTGGGCGGTGACGTGTTGCTGAATGCCCCAAGGGTTTCCTCCGTTAGCCGCTGTATTGTTGGAAAGAATCGTATTTTTGAGGGTGACATTATTGGCATCGGCGAAGATACCTCCACCAACCCAGCCTGCTGAATTATCGGCGATCGTCGTGTTGAGAATGGTTGTGGGTGCACCAAGAGTCATTGCACCGCCGAGTTTGTTGAAATCACCAGCAGCAAACGCCGTGGAGTTGCCAGAAAACGTACTGTTAGTAATCGTAGTAGGGGCATTTCGCATCCACAGCCCGCCACCTTGATTGCCGGCTTTGTTGCCCGCAAAGGTGGTGTTGGTAATGGTCAATCCCTGGTTGGTGCTGTCGCTCAAAATCGTTACCCCACCACCGTTTCCAGCATTTCCACCGTTGGGTAGCGCCAGAATTTCGTTATTTTGGAAGGTGCTCTTTTCCAAAATAACCTTGTCTTGGCTGCCGGTGAACAGATAAGCTGCGCCTCCTTCACCTCGACCTTTATTGTCTTGAAATACGCTATTGGTAATCTTAATTGTGCCGGAAGCTTCGCTCGGATTGCTGGCTCTGTCTGTGTAAACTGCGCCGCCAAAACCCCTTAAAAACGGATTATCTTGGCCTGTTGCGTAAACGGCTGCGGTGGTATCGTTGCCGATGAATCGGGAGTTGTCAATTGTCAGCTTACCTTGAAGGCTGTTAATCGCCCCGCCGTTAATTCCTTTGTTGTTGGTGAAGTCGCTGTTGGTGACTGTAAAAGTTTTGAAACTCAAAAAGCCGATCGCACCTGCACCGCGTTCATCGTTAGCGGAGGTGGCTACGTTGCCGTTGAATTTACTGTTGGTAACAGTCAGGGTATTGTTGAAATTACCGAAAATTGCGCCACCGCCTTTATCGGCGACGTTGTTGTTGAACTGAACGTTTTCTACTGTGAGGTTTACTTCGTCGGTTGTGCCGATCGCGCCACCTCTAGCGGTAGTTTTGCCGTTAGTAATAATCAGGTTTTTGACAACTAAATTGGTAGCAGTTGCAACGTTGGCATTGACAAAAAAGGCGCGGGATGCGTTGTTGCCACTGATGGTTAAACCGGGTGCGGCGGCGCCGTCAATGGTGATGTTTTTGCCAACGGGAATATCGAGTTGACCGCTGGTGAGGGTAATGGTTTGGCTGGCTAAACCTGGAGCGAAGGTAATAATATCGCCGGCAACAGCGGTGGCGATCGCAGCCCTTAATGAACCGGGCCCGCTATCGCTATTGTTGGCTACTACGATCGTAGCTAAATTACCTTGGTAACTTGCCATCGCATCGGCCTGCAAGGCTAAGGGAGAATCAATTTTGCCAGAGGCAAATTCTAAATTCCAGTCGCCGCCGCTGCCGGTTGTGTTGGTGGATGCCGCAACGTCAGCCCCGGTTAATTCACTGAATCGATCGACGAAATTAGCACCTGTACCGTCTGCTACATCGCAGCCGTACAGCATGATGTCTGCTTGTGGGGCTAGTGAAGTTTGCCACTTTTCCAACTGGCTTTTGTATTGCTCTATGTTCTCTGAGCCCAGAGCGGTATTGCCTAATTGTAGGCTGCCAGAACTGCCGTGAGAAATAATGTGAACCGAGTCAATAGCCCCGTTAGTAGAGGCGTACTGTTCAATTTCAGAGCTGATTTGTTCGATGCCGTTTTTGGTGCGATCGAGTATTACTATCTGCTGTCCCGGCAGCACTCCCGCTGCAATTGACTCGTAATCTTCCACGCCGGAGTCAATGAAGACTAAGGAGCGCAGTGGCTGTTTTTCCAAAGAAGATTGTGAGTTAACTTGAGCGAATGTAGAACTCATATTGGAGACTCCATTAAGGGCATTATTGGTAGATACACCCCGGAGTTATCTCATCAAGCTTATTTGATAACTGTGCGATTTTGGCAATTAACTTTTGTATGGATCGAGGTAATCTGAACTGAGGAGAACAGAGCCTAATTGCAGTTAGCCCGAGCTGCCGTCATAAGTTGTGCGAACTTTGTCAACCTCTATAAGGATAGAGGCATATTTTTGAAGTGCCGAGGTAATTTTTTCGATACTGTCAGATTCCCCAGCCAAAATTCTGGAAACAAAATATCCACCTTTATTGATGCTGGAGTCCTTGAATACAAAGCTTTTGGATGGGGAATTTGCGTATTCCGAGGATCGAGCCGTTTCCATTAAAAAATCCAACATATTGCGCCCTCCAAAAGCGAGTTTAGGGGTAGATACAACCTTGGATTCAGAGCTTCTGAAACTGCCAGCGACCTTGTTTATTTCGCTCATTTTTATTTAACCTATCTATCAGTTTGCTTTATTTCTGCTGCGCTGCCATCCGGGATCTCACGGAATTTATATTATGCGTGTTTTCCCTTACTTCCGACAAACGCGCAATTACCGATAGATTCGATATCCTACGGGTGATAAGTAGGTAGGCACGAAAAAACCAAAGTAGGTGAAAATAAATGAAGACAGAGAAGAAATCTACCGAGGTCATTAACATATGGGAGCTCGCTTAAGGGTATCCCTGACTCATGAACAAGAGAGAACCCTCTTCGGGTGCATCTCACTTTTGCAAATATATGAAAAAAGCGCGAAAATGAAAAAGCTAGTAAAACTGTGAAAAAAGATGAG